>DATEKI010000241.1:0-2012 GCA_035277545.1 Rhodanobacteraceae bacterium
GGTCGGCATGAGCGTGGCGGACCTGATCGCGCGTTGCGGGCTTGCGCCAAGCCGCTCGCGCAATCCACTCGCCGTTTCCGCGTACATGGGGTCGCAGGCACCGGCCTGGGGCGAGACCTGGATTTATCCCGCCGATGGCTCGCGCGCGGCGCGGGAAATCCGGTTGCAGCAAGGGCGTGTGGTGGACGTGCGCATTCTCCACTAGGAGCGGGTGCAAACGCCCGGCAGCGAAACAACATCTACCTTCGTCATTCCGGCGACGCGGGGAGTGGCCATGGATGGCCGCGCTTTGAGGAGCGAGGAAAGCCGGAAGCCAGTCCAGTGATTTCATGCAATGCCCAAGGCCAAAGACACCGGGTCCGGGATATCGCTTCGCGACGGCGTTTGCAGAGCCTGTCCCGGACTTGATCCGGGAATTGCAAACGCGAGCGCCATGGATGGCGCGAGTAATTCCGGGATGACAAGCAAAAGAAGAATTCCCTAACGCGCCGGCGAAGAAGGTTCGCCCGGCAGGCGTGGCATCCCGTGTTCGTCGCGTTCCTCGAGCGTGAACTGGCTGGTGTCGAGCCCGGCCTCGTGCGGGCGCGGCGCAATGTCTTCGCCGCGCGAGGATTTCCACGCGTTCGCGTAGCAGCGCATCGCGTCTTCCGCCTCGCCGGATGCCGATTGCACGTCACCCAGCGCGGCCCAGCTCGCCGCGGACGGCTTCACGGACAACGCATGCACCAGGTAGGCACGCGCGTCGCGCGGATCGGAGGCGCGCATCGACAAGGTGCCCAGGGTACGCAGCAGGATGTCGTCGGCCGGGTGCGCTTCCAGCCAGCGGCTCGCGACGAGCAGGCGCGCGGGGGCTTCCGCCGGCGGCGTGATCTCGCCGTACGTCGCAACCAGGCCGGCGCTCCATTCGCGCTTGACCGCGTCTTCGATGGCATCCAGCGCGGCGTGCGCATCGCCGAACGCGGCGGCGCGCCGGGCATACGTGTCCAGCAATGCGGGCATCTGCCGCTGCTGGCGCGTTGCGCGCTTCCATATGTCCTGCAGCGCCGCCAGGCCGGGCGCGTTGCGCAGCGAAGCGCCCAGGACCTGGTCGACGAGATTGGCGTACGCCGCCGGACCGAGCATGTCGGCTTTGCGCAGGGGTTCCAGTGAGGGACGCGCCTTCTCGGGCTGGCCAGTGGCGATCGCGGCCAACGCGAATTCGTTCCATCCGGCCGGTGGCAACTTTCCGGCTTCGGCGCCCGGTGAAAGCAGTTGCAGGGCTTCGTCGGCGCGGCCGTTTTCGCGCAGGATGCGCGCGCGCAGCGTGCGCGCCGCTTCCGGTGCGTGTTGCGCCGCTTCGTCCAGGGTTTCCAGCGCTCGTGTGGTGTCGCCGTGGCGGTGCGCGGCCTCGGCGGCGGACAGCAACGCGGGCGAACGCAGCGACGAATATTGCGCCGCACGCTGCAGGGTGCGGTGCGCCTCGACGTTGCGTCCCTCGTTCAACGCGACCAGCCCGTCGCGCAGGCGCTCGTGGCTGATGCGGCGGCGGCGGCGCGAGATCGCGCCGAACGGCCACAGCAGCAGCCACCAGATGATGCCGATCGCGATCCACGCCGCGATCAGCATCGCCACCGCGCCGACCACCGTGGCTTCGACCTTCCAGCCGCGGAAGCGGATCAGCACGTAGCCGGGATCGGACGACAACCATACGAACGCAATCGCGAGCAGCAGGATGATGACGAGGGCAAGGACGAGCCAGCGCTTGCTTTTCATCGCCCGGCGCCCCCCTTCGTGGACGCGGGAGCGGGCGCTGCCGGCTGGCTGGCGCGCAGGCTTTGCAGTTGCGCGAGCGCGCCGCCCAGCTTGGGCGCCGGGCCGCCGCTGCGCTGCGCCAGCAGGTTGGTGATCTGCGCGCCGGCATCCTTCACGCCGGCGTCGCTGCCGTCGAATTGCGCGGAGAGTGCCGCGTCGGCGCGCTGCAGTGCGGCGCGATAGGTGCCGTCATCGAAGGCGAGCAACGCTTCCTGCGCCTG
>DATEKI010000242.1:0-10636 GCA_035277545.1 Rhodanobacteraceae bacterium
CGCTGGGCGAGGACGGCCTCAAGCAATACATCTCGACCATTGGCCTGTACAACGCCAAGGCGAAGAACATCATCGCGACCTGTGCGTTGCTGATCGAACGCCACGGCGGCGGGGTGCCGCGCACGCGGGCAGAGCTTGAAGCGCTGCCGGGCGTCGGCCGCAAGACCGCGAACGTGGTTCTGAACACGGTGTTCGACGAGCCGACAATCGCGGTCGACACCCACATCTTCCGTGTGTGCAACCGCACCGGCCTGGCGCCCGGCAAGACCGTGCGACAGGTCGAGGACAAGCTGCTGAAGATCGTTCCCGACGAGTACAAGCGCGGCGCGCACCACTGGCTGATCCTGCACGGGCGCTACGTATGCACCGCGCGCAAACCAAAGTGCCCCGAATGTCCGATCCGTGACTTGTGCGCGTACAAGCACAAGACGCCTGGCTGAACGCGCGCTCCACTGAACGGGGTGCAACGCGGGTCGACTGAACCGTCACCTTCTGCACATGAGGCTTGGGCGCGCGCTGATATCCTGACCGGATGCACAAACAGATCGAAGCGTACGAGGAACGCCTCTGCACGCGCTTTCGCGGCTTCCTGCCCGTGGTGGTGGACGTCGAAACCGGTGGTTTCGACGCGCGGCATGACGCGTTGCTCGAGATCGCCGCGGTGATCGTGGGCATGGATGGCGACGGCATGCTGGCCCCCGAACCCGTGGTTTCGACCCACGTCGAAGCGTTCCCCGGTTCGCACATCGACCCCAAGTCGCTCGAAATCACCGGCATCGATCCCGACCAGCCCCTGCGCGGCGCGCTGCCGGAACGCGCGGCGCTGGACCTGATCTTCAAACCGGTGCGCGCCGCCATCAAGGCGACCGGCTGCCAGCGCGCGATCCTGGTCGGGCACAACGCCTCCTTCGACCTCGGCTTCCTCAATGCCGCGGTGTTGCGGACCGGCCACAAGCGCAATCCGTTCCATCCGTTCTCCTGCTTCGACACCGCGACACTGGGCGGCCTCGCCTACGGCCAGACGGTGCTGTCGCGCGCGGTGCAGGCCGCTGGTTACGAGTGGAACGCGAACGAAGCGCACTCCGCCGTGTACGACGCCGAACGCACCGCCGCGTTGTTCTGCACCATCACCAACCGCTGGCGGCGTCTCGAGCAGCTGGAACGCGACCGCGTCGGCGCGGCCTGACCCGCGCAATCCTCAGTCGATGTCCGGCGGCGGCGTAGCCTGCCCCGCGATCCCCGCGCGCAGGCCCGCCAGCATGCAGCGCACGTTTTTCCGGCGCGGCGCGATCAGCAACGCGAACAGCGCGAACTTGACGACAAGCCGCGGTACGTCCTGTGCAATCCAGCGACGCGGCGTGTACGCGCGCCGGTACAGCAACACGCGATTGCGCATCATGTAGAACAGCCGCCGCGGCGTATGCACCACGACGCCACGTGGGACGCCCGGCAACCGGTGGCGCGCGGCACCGTGGTGGTGCAGCATCCGCGCGCCGCACACGCCGAACAACGCGTAACCCCTGGAGGTGGCGCGGAAGCACCATTCCAGGTCCACGTTGTCGATGAAGAGGCTTTCGTCCATCCCGCCGACACGGTCCAGCACTTCGAGCGGGACGAGTGAACCCGACGTGATCAGGAAGTCGCAGGCCACCTCATCGCACGCGCCGCTGCAGTGCAATTGGCGATTGATCGGAAAGCGCACCCGCACGAAGGGTGCATCGACGCCTTCGCGCGGATCGCGGAAACGCGTTCCGACCGCGGCCACCCGCACATGCCGCGACTGGCGGTGCAGCGCCGCCTTCAGTGCCGTGACCATGCCGGGTTCGGGCACGCTGTCCTGGTCCATCAGCAGGACGTACGCGATGTCCTGTTTCGCACGTGCGGCAGCAATGCCTGCATTGAGTGCCGCCGCCAAACCCGCGTTCCCGCCCAGCGCCAGCAGTTCGACATTCGGGCGCTCCCCGCACAGCGCCCGCACGGAAGGCCCGGGCGTGGCGTTGTCCACCACCACCACGCATCGGGCCTGCACCTGCAACGCTTCGAGTTGGGCCGCCAGCAGCTTCGTGTCCGGGTGGTAGGTGACGACCACCGCGCAGACATCGGATTCGCGCGCCGGCGTGCCCCCCGCCAGGATCGGCTCAGGCATGCCGCACCGCAATGGAGCGTGTCGCCTTCAACCCTTGCGGCCCTGTTTCAGCGCGTGCGCGAGGCGCTTCGCCTGCAGCTGCAGGCGGTGCCGGAACCTGCGCGCCTTGTCCGCCTCGAATTTCTCCGCGGGCCGTTCGACGAAGTTCGTCATTTCCGATTTGCCGAAACGGATGTCCGCCGCGGGCCGGGTCGGCGTGTAGTAGTAAAGCGCGATGGATTTCCGGAATACGCCCTCCGGACATTCCAGCGGATAGGGATGGCCGTGGTAGGAAATGTCATTGGTTTCGAACAGCAGCGCATGACCGATGCGCGGCGGGAGTGAAAAGATGCATTCCCGCGCATCGGCGCTCCACAGCTCGATGTTGCCTTTCCACGCGTCCTGCCAGCTTTCGTTGAGGTACACCAGCAGGTTGAGGCGCCGGTACATCGACAGGCCGCGATGCCAGTTGAAGTCCGTGTGCAACTTGAGGTAGCCGCCGCGGCCGATCGCGTGGATGCCGCCACCACGCAATTCCGGGTCGGGGTGCAGGTTTTCGATGCCGGTGATTTCGGAAAGCACCTGCAGGAACGGCGGCGCATTCAGGCTGGCGATGAACACGCGCGCATGTTCCGGCATCTCGTCCAGCACCGACAGGCGATGCTTGCGGTACGACGCGTAGATGTCTTCTTCCTGCGGATAACGCGCGAGGTTCGCTTCGACCTCCCGCGCCACTTCCCGCACCGTCGCGGCATCGAACAGACCATCCACGGCCGCGAAGCCGTAAGGTTGGCGGCTCCTGAACTCGCCGGCGATTTGCCGCACCGTTGCAGGCGCGATATGCATGTCCATGCCAGAGCCTGTCACCGCAAAGATTGACCGAACGCGAGGCACGCGCATTGTAAATGACCGCGCCTCGGGCAATGGCCCGTGCGCGGGTTGCGGCTTTCAGGGACGGGATGGTTCCCAGCATTCCGGGCCGGGCCGGAAGGGCCGCGGGTGCACGCCGAGCAGCCGCTCGAGTTCGCCATTGTCCGCAACGAGGTCCTGTTGCAGGCGCGTCAGTGCTCCGCGCAGCGGCGGCACCACCCGTGCACCGAACCGGATCAATGGCGCCGGAACGCGCAACGGCAGGGCGCGCACGGGCAGGCTTGCGTGCACGCGCGCGAACATCTGCGCGGCCGGCAGGCGCTCGCCGCCGCCGATGGGAAGCACGCGCCCGGCCGCATTGCCGTCCAGCGCGTGCAGGACGGCCTGCGCAATGTCCGCCGCGTGCACGGGCTGGCGCAATCCGGAACCCGCCGGCAATCCGAACACGCGCCAGCGCATCGCGCGCCGCGCGAGGGGCGTGAGGCTGCGGTCGCGGGCGGCGCCGTAGATCAGCGTCGGCCGCAGGATCGTCCACGCGATGCCGCGGCGCTCGCAGGCGCTCGCGACGGCTGCCTCGCCTTCGCGCAAGCGCCGCGATACTTCACGCTCGGCTGCAACCGGCGAAGCCCGTTTGCTGTCCGCGCTCATGGAACTGGTCGCGACCACGCGCTGCAGGTTCGTTGCCATGCCCGATTCGATCCATGCAGCCAAGGCATCCAGCGGCGCGAAACAACAGGCGGAAACGGCGGTGTTCGCCGTGGCCGGGGGCGCCGGCAACGCGCCCCGCAGCCACGCCACGCCCGCCAGTACCGCTTGCGATCTGCGCGAAAGCGCAAGGACGGGAACGCCCGCGCGCGCCAGTTCCGGAAGCAGGAAGAAACCGATCTGGCTGCTGGCGCCGCACACCAGAACCGTGCCTTCACGCCAGTCATCCATGTGCGTGCGCAGCGGCTGCAGCCGAAGTCGGGCCAGGAATCTCCCGGCCATCGATGGCGGCCCTGATGGCCGCAGGAATCTCGACGACCCGGGGACGATACGGGATGCCGATGCGTCCGGTATTGCAGCGCTCACGGACGATCGCACTATTCATGGTGGAGTTTCGCGTCCACCTCGCTGATGCGTGGATCGTCCGGTACCAGGCGCTGGGCTTCGCGCAACGCCGCGCGCGCGGCACCGAGTTCACCCAGGCCCACGTAATGGTCGGCGCGATCGAGCCACGCGCTGCCGAGCCCATGGCGCATCGACGGCGCGGCGGGGTCGCCTGGATCGAGTTGCTCCAGCGTGCCCAGCATGTCGTGCGCCTTGTCGAGGTTGTCTTCGCGCAGCGCGCGCCGGAACTGCTGGCGCGTGACTTCCGGCAGGTCGCGCAAGCCGGCCTGCGCCTCGGCGTTGTTGCCGTCGATGCCGAGCGCGGCGCGGTACAGGTCGTACGCGCAGTTGCCCGGTGGCAGCATGATGTCGCCCCGGCGCGCCGCAGCCTTGGCATTCGCAACCAACTGCGCGAGCTTGGCCGAATCCTCCGGAGTCAATGCAGGCGCCGCGGGGACCGCGGGCGCCGATGCAGCTGCAACGGTGGGCGCATTGCGCCCGGCATGCAGACGTGAGCGCGCAGCAGCCAGGTCGGCGGATTTCGGCGCCAGCGCCGCGGCCTGGTCCAGCAGGTTCTTCGCGTCGCGTGCGTGCCCTGCGTCGATCGCGGCGTTGGCTTGCACGACAAGCGCTTCGGCGACCTGTCCGAGGCCTGCCTGCGCGGCGGCATTGCCCGGATCGGCCGCCAGCGCGGCCTTGAACTGCGCTTCGGCGTTGTCGTTGCCGCTGCCGGTCATCTTGCCCGCGCGCAGGTCCGCCTGACCTTGCGCGAGATATTGGTCGCGTTGCGCATCCGCGGCGCGCCCCGCGGCGGCGATGTTGGCGCGCAGCGTCGGCAGCTGCGAATACCCTGGCAGCAGGCCCGACAGGCGCGTGAGTGTCTGGCGTGCGCCGGCACGATCGCCGTTGCCGAGTTGGGTCTGGATGCGCGACGCAAGCGCATCACCGACCTGGTTCATGCCGTGCCGGGCGACCGCGTTGTGCGGATCGCCAGCGAGCACCTTGCCGAACAATGCCGCGGCACCGTCGTCGCCGTCGATGCGGCCGTTCGCGAGCGCCGCGCGCGCCTGGTCGATCAGCACGCCGACGTTGGCGTTGTGCAGCACCGCCTTGGCGAGCGCCTGGTCGACCGCTGTCACGTCGGCACCACCACCCAGGAGGCTGCGCGCCTCTTCCAGCGAAGTGCGCGCGGAAGCGTAGTCGCCTTGCGTCAGCGCCGCCTGTGCCCGCACGAGCTCGGAGTGCCCGACGTTCTGCAATCCCGTCAGCGCCTGCTCGTTGTCGGGGTCGAGCGCCCGCGCGGCTTCGTACAGGTCGCGCGCGCTCTCGGGGCTGCCCGAAAGCTTGCCTTCCGCGTAAGCCTTGTCGGCGCGCGTCAACAGCGAATTCAACTGGGTTTGCGGCAGCAGGCCGCTGAGCGTCGCCTGATGCGTGAATGCCCAACCGCCGGCCACCGCCAGCACGGCCACGATGGCGAGCACCAGCCACGGCGCGCGGAACGGTTTGCGTTGCGCGCGCTGACGGCGGGTGGTGTTCGCGAAGGGCGGACGGTCCGCTGGATCCGCGCGCATGGTCGTGCGCCGATCGGCTCCCGCGTCGACGTGATCGAGGTTGCCGAGCTTCGGCTCGGTGCGCCGCAGGCTGTCCCGCGAAGAGGGGTCGTTTCGATCGTTCATGCCAGGGCCAGTGCCCGCCGGAATATCCGTCCCATGGGACCATCGCGGCCGTGCGCCGGTTCCGTCGCCGGAACGCTCCGCGTAGGCTCATCTTAGCATTCGCCTCCGATGGGTCCCGCGCGGAACCGCACGCATTCAGCCACCGGCAAGCCGGCGTGCCTCGGTGACTCAGCCGGCAGCGAGCCGGCGCGCTTCAGTCACATTGGGCAGTGCCGACAACCTGGACAGCAGCGCCGACAGTTCGCCGAAATCATGCACGCGCAGCGTGAAATGCAGCGTCACCTCGCCGAGGTCGCGGTCGCTGTGGCTGTCCGATGCGACGATGCGCGCGCCGGAGTTGGTGACGATGTTGGTGATGTCGCGCTGCAGGTCGCGGCGGTCATAGCCGAGCACCAGGATGTCCACCTCGTAGGCGCGATCGGGGGCGCTCTGCCAGCGCACTTCGATCACGCGGTCCGGACTGCGCGCGCGCAGGCGCGCCAGGGATGCACAATCAGCGCGGTGTACCGTGACGCCACGTCCGCGCGTGACGAAACCGGCGACGTCGTCCCCCGGCAGCGGCCGGCAGCAGCGGGCGAGCGTCGTCAGAAGATTGCCGACGCCTTCAACGGTCAATGCGCCCGGTTTGTCCAGGGCCGACGCGACCTTGCGGGGCGGCAACGCCGGGGCAGGCGCCGCGGGCTGCGCCTCGAGCATCGCGCGGGTCAGTTGCGCGATGCCAACTTCACCCAGGGCAAGCCCGACGAGCAGGTCGTCGCGGCCCTTGCGGCCCAGCCGCGCCGGCAACCTGTCCATCGATTCATCGGACACCGCGAGCCGCCGAGCCTCGCGCTCCAGGATCTGCCGCCCCGCCGCAAGATTGGCCGCGAGATCCTCGCGCCGGAACCATGCGCGCAGCTTGCCGCGCGCACTGGCGGTATTGAGATAACCGAGTTGCGGCGACAGCCAGTCGCGGCTCGGTGCGGGTTCGCGCGCGGTGAGGATTTCGATGCGGTCCCCGCTGGCCGGCTGGAAGGTCAGCGGAACGATGCGGCCGTTTACCTTTGCGCCGCGGCAGCGATGGCCGACCATGGTGTGCACGTGGTAAGCGAAATCGAGCACCGTCGCGCCCGCCTGCAGGTCGAGCACTTCGCCCTTCGGCGTCAACAGGTAGACGCGATCCTCTGCCAGTTCCGACCGCAGTTCGGCCGCGAGCGCGGCGTCGTCCTCGCCCTCGGCGCGGGTTTCCAGCAGCTTGCGCATCCACGCGACGCGCGCCTGGTACGCCGTGTCGCTGCTGCCGCCTTCCTTGTATCGCCAGTGCGCGGCGACGCCGAGTTCGGCACCGCGGTGCATTTCCTCGGTGCGGATCTGCACTTCGAGCGTCTTGCCATCCGGCCCGACCACCGCGGTGTGCAGCGAGCGGTAATCGTTGCCCTTGGGGCGCGCGATGTAGTCGTCGAACTCGCGCGGGATGATCGGCCACAAGCCATGCACGACACCGAGCACCGCATAACAGTCCGCGACGCTGCCCGTGAGCACGCGCAGCGCGCGGATGTCGTACAGCTCGCCGAAGCCGACCTTCTTGCGCTGCATCTTCCGCCAGATGGAATAGATGTGCTTGGCGCGACCGTTGACGCTGGCCGCGATGCCCTGCGTGGCCAGCGCTTCGCGCAATTGCGAAGCGCTGCGGGCGATCCAGGCTTCGCGATCCGCACGCCGTTCGTCCAGCAACTGGGCGATGCGGTGATAGACGTCCGGCTGCAGGTGGCGAAACGCCAGATCCTCGAGTTCCCACTTCCATTGACCGATGCCGAGCCGGTTGGCAAGCGGGGCATGGATGTCACGCGTCAATTGCGCCAATTCGCGGCGCTCCGCTTCCGGCAGTTCGGCCGCCGCGCGCATCCGCGCAAGCTGGCGCGCCAGCAACAGGTACACCACGCGCAAATCACGGATGATCGCCAACAGCAGGCGCCGCAGGCCTTCGGTATTGCCGGCCGGATCGCGCGCAGCATGCAGGGCCCACACCCGCTCGGCCTGCTGCTGCCCTTCGACCAGCCTGCGCAGCGCCCCCGGAGCCTGCGCGACGATCGCGTCCCAGGCTTCCGGATCGGCGCACGCCACGGCGTACCAGCCCGCGGCGGCGCGCGTGTCGTCATCGCAGCCAACCGCCGCGAGCAGCGCGTCGGCTTCCTGCCACGACCGGCGTTCGCCTTCGGCCAGCGAGGCGACGGGCGGCTCGGGGAAAGGGCGATTGTTCCTTGATGATGACTGCATGGCTTGCGCGCATCGATGCGAATGCGCCGACCCGGGAAAGGTTTGCGAAAGACCCCCAGTGTATTAGTGCTTTCATCGATACCCCGTGCGACCGGCATGGGGCACTGCTATCATCGCCCACCATGCGCACCCGACTGATGCTGCCGGCCGCTCTGGCCCTGCTCCTCACCGCCCTGCCCGTCATGGCCCAGCAGTTTTCCTCGCTCGAGGAACGCATGTCCGCGGCCGATTTCAAGGCCGCGGGCCTCGACAAGCTTTCGCCGCAGGAATTGCAGAACCTCGACAACTGGCTGCGCACGCACCAGCAGACCAAGATGGTCTCTGCCAGCGGCGCACCGGTGTTCTATCCCGACAACCAGCCGCGCGACAAATTCAGCACGCACCTGGTCGGCCACTTCAACGGCTGGGCGGGGCACACCACGTTCACGCTCGACAATGGCCAGGTCTGGAAGCAGGCCGAGTCCGGCGCCTATTCCTGCCCCGACGTCGACAACCCCGAAGTCACGATCAAGCCGATGATCCTTGGCAGCTGGCTGATGTACGTGCAGGGTTGCAACGAAAGCGTGCGCGTCGATCGCGTGAAGTAATCCGCGCTTCCTTCTCCCGATCTGTCTTTCCTTTGCCGGCGCAGGCATGATGATCGCGTCCGCGGCCGGGCCGGCCGCGCGAGGACCGTGACGTGCTGGAAGTGTGGCTGCCACTCTTGTCCATCGCCGCCGTGGCCATGTGGTGGTACCACGTGCTGCGGTTGCGCGAACGTGCCGTCGCGCACGCACGCGACCTTTGCGAACGCCACGGAATGCAACTGCTCGATGACAGCGTGTCGCTGCACCGCCTGCACGTCGATTGGCGCCACCGGCCGCCCCGCGTCACGCGCGAATACCGCTTCGACACCAGCCTCGGCGGCAACGACCGCCGGGCAGCGAGCATCACCCTGCTGGGCGACCGCATCGTGGGCGCGAGCGTGCCGGAGCGCGAAGCACCCGCCGCGCCCACACCGGTTGCGTCATTCGATGCCTTGCCGCCGGGCACCGCTTCCGGAACGCATCCCGGCGACAACATCGTTCCGATCACGCGCGCGCGCAGGACGTTGCACTGACCAGAGGATCGGTTTCGCCCGCTCCGCGGGCGAGCCACTTTGTTTCGGCAAAAGTGGCCAAAACCATTCGCCCCGCACGACGGTTTCGGCAACATCCTGTTGCCGAAACTCCCCTGCGCTTCTCGCGCCAAGCGGGCCGGCGCGATACTACTCGCCACTTCCCTGTGGCTCGCCCTTCGGGCCGCCTGCGGCGTTCAAATCGGCAATCCTGCCGATTCTTTGGACCACCTTTCTTTGGCCACGCAACGAAAGGTGGCTCGCCCGCCCAGGAGGCGGGCGGAAAAAGACAGGGATGTCGAACCAAAAAAAAGACGCGTGAGTGCGGACCCTCACCCGGCGCTGCGCGCCACCCTCTCCCGGAGGGAGAGGAAAAAACGCATGCGCGCTACTTCACCACGTGCAGCGTGGGCTTGCCCTTGGGCCGCGGCTTGTCCGGGCCGTCGCCGGAAGAAGATGGCGATTCGCCCGCCTCGTCGGATGCGGGCAACTCCTGGACCGAACGGGGCACGGCCTGCAACGAAGGCGCGGAAGGTTTCATGGATGGTGCGCCGGCCGCCGGCTCGACCGGCGGCGCCGTTCCGGGCGCGTCCTCCGCCAGCAGCATGCCCTGGCCGTTTTCGCGTGCGTAGATCGCCTGTACGGCTGCAACCGGCACGTTCACCGACTGGCTGACGCCACCGAAACGGGCCATGAAGGTAATGGCGTCGTTGCCGATTTCCAGGTGCGCAACGGCGCGCGGCGCAAGATTCAATACCACGCGGCCTTCGCTGACCGCCTGCGGCGGCACCTGCACGCCCGGCTTGCCTGCATCGACCACGATGTGCGGCGTGAGGCCGTTGTCGCAGATCCATTCGTGCACCGCCCGCAGCAGGTACGGACGGTTGGAAGTCATCGCGGGGGATTGTTCGGTCACAGCTCGCCCAGCAGCCGCTCGTCGGCGGTGAGGCTGCGCGCGAAGCCCTGGCTGCGGAACAGGCGTTCGCCGTAATCGACGATGGGCTTGGCTTCCTTGGGCAGCTGGACGCCCAGCGAGGGCAGGCGCCACACCACCGGCGCCACCAGGCAGTCGGCGAGGCTGATTTCCGGGTTCAGGAAGAACTTGGCGGCCTTGAACAGCGGCAACGCTTCCATCAGGTGGTCGCGCAGGTGCTTGCGCGCGGTTTCGGCGGCGCGGCCGCCGGCGCGGATGTTGGCGACTTCCGGCACCCAGTCACGCTCGATGCGCACGCAGGCCAGGCGCAGGCGCGCGCGCGACAGCGGGTCGACCGGCATCAGCGGCGGATGCGGGTAACGCTCGTCGATGTATTCGCATACCAGGGCCGGGCCGTACAGCACCATGTCGCGGTCCTGCAACGTCGGCGTGTCGCCGTACGGATTGATCGACAGCAATTCGTCGTGCGGCTTGCCGGGCGGCACCTCGACGCGGTCGTAGACGACGCCCTTGGCGGCCAGCACCAGGCGCACCCGGTGCGATTGCACGTCGTCGGGTGCGGTGAACAAGGTCAGCACGGTGCGGGTGGT
>DATEKI010000243.1:0-3102 GCA_035277545.1 Rhodanobacteraceae bacterium
CCGCCCGCCGCCATCGCCTTTCTTGCGCGAACGCAAAGCACGGCCGAAGCGCTTTGCTGAAAGCGGCAGACACGCCTGCGCGTCGCACGGCCGTGCTCCCGTGGGCGGTCAGCATTGAATCGATTTCAACGCCACCTTGCAAAAACATCGCTACATGGCGGCCTGCGGCTTGAGTAGCATGAATATTCACTCAAGCATGGAGTTGGCGACATGAACGCGTTCCTGCACAAGCTCATGGGCCTCGCGCGCACGATTCCCCCCTTTCACGAGAGCCACGGCGTATGGCGCGCATCGCGAGACGTGACGGAGAAACCGGCAAGCGCAGCGACCAGGTGCGGCACCCGGCACGGCGGCACACCTGCGTATTCCGGTCCATGCCGGCCACTGATTCCGGAGCATGCCGGCCGGGGATTCCGGTCCATGCCGGCCACCCATTCCGGTCGATGCCGGCAGGGGTAAGTGAAGCGGGTTGACCCCGTTACCGTGCGCTCTTTTTCCGTGGGGAAGGAGAGCGACGGTGGCGCAAGCGAGGTTGCCCGTGCGCAAGATTCGAGAGGTACTTCGGCTCAAGGCCGAGGCATGCAGCAACCGCCAGATTGCCGCGGCGGTCGGCTGTGCACGTTCGACGGTGCAGGACTGCCTGCGCCGCTGCGGTGTGGTGGGGCTGGCATGGCCGCTGCCACCCGAGCTTGACGAGGAGACGTTGTACGCCCGGCTGTATTGCCGGCAGATACCGCTGTCGCGCACGCCGGCGCCGGATTTCGCCAAGCTGCACGCGGAGCTCCGGCGCCCCGGCGTCACCCGCATGCTGCTGTGGCAGGAGTACAAGGCCGCGCAGCCGGACGGCTGGCAATACAGCGAGTTCTGCGAGCAGTACCGGCGCTGGGTGGGCCGCCAGGATGCCGTCCTGCGCCAGACCCACACCCCCGGCGGCAAGCTGTTCGTCGACTACGCCGGGCAGACGGTGCCGGTCACCGACCGGCTGACGGGGCTGGTACGCCACGCGCAGGTGTTCGTGGCGGTGCTCGGCGCCAGCAACTACACCTTCGTCGAGGCGACCTGGACGCAAGCGTTGCCGGACTGGCTGGGTTCGCACGTGCGCGCGCTGGTGTTCTTCGGCGGCGTACCGGCCGCGATCGTGCCGGACAACCTGAAGTCGGGTGTCACCAAGCCGTCCCGCTACGAGCCCGAACTCAATCCGTCGTACCAGGACTTCGCCGAGCATTACGGCGTCGCGATCCTGCCGGCCCGCATACGCAAGCCACGCGACAAGGCCAAGGTTGAGGGCGGCGTGCTGATCGTCGAACGCGCGATCCTGGCGCGCTTGCGCGACCTGACCTTCTTCTCGCTGGCCGAGCTCAACCAGGCGATCGCGGCGCTGCTGGCCGAGTTGAACGCCAAGCCGTTCCAGCAGCGGGAAGGCAGTCGGCTGTCCCTGTTCGAAGCCGAGGAACGCCCGGCGCTCAAGCCGTTGCCCGGCCGCGCCTACGAGTTCGCGGAATGGAAGAAGGCCAAGGTGCACCTCGATTACCACGTCCAGGTCGAGGGCGCGTTCTACTCGGTGCCTTACGCCCTGATCGGCAAGACCGTCGATGTGCGCGTGACCGCGCGCGGTATCGAGGCCTTCCACCGCCAGCAGCGCGTGGCGACCCACGTGCGCAATACCCAGCGTGGCCAGTTCACCACCATCGCAGCCCACCGACCCGAGCGCCACAGCGCGGTGATCGACCTGAGCCACGAGAAGCTGATGCAGCGCGCCGTCGCGATCGGCCCTGCAACCGTGGAAGTGCTGGCCCAGCAGGTGCAGCGCCGCCGGCACCCCGAAGAAGCCCTGCGCGCCAGCCTCGGCATCCTGCGCCTGGCCAAGGACTTCAGTCCTGCGCAACTCGAGGCTGCTGCGATGCGCGCCATCGCACTCGGTGCCTTCAGTTACCGGGTCCTGCGCACCCTCATCACCACCCCCGCCGATCCCGCACCTTCCCCGCTACCGCCATTGACGCACGCCAACGTCCGCGGTGGCGATTACTTCCACTGACAAGGAGCACCCATGTTGCACGAACCCCTGATCCAGCAGCTCAAGGAGCTGCGCCTGCACGGCATGGCCGCGGCACTCGCCCAGCAGGGCCGCGAAGCCCGCGACCTCGACTTCGACGAACGCCTGGGGCTCATGATCGAGCACGAGCTCACCGAACGCGCCAGCGCCCGTCTCGCACAACGCCTGCGTTGGGCCCGCCTGCCGCAGCAAGCCGCGCTCGAAGACCTCGACACCCGCACCCCGCGCGGGCTCGATCCGCGCCAGCTCGCCCAGGTGCGCGACCTCGCCTGGATCGACGAGCACCTCAACGTCCTCATCACCGGACCCTGCGGCGTCGGCAAGAGCTTCATCGCCTGCGCCCTTGCGCACGCCGCCTGCCGTGCCGACCACAGCGTGCGCAGCTTCCGCCTGCCACGCCTCACCGACGAGCTCGGCCGCTACCGCGCGCTCAACAACCGCTCCGGCTTCCTCAAGCTGATCGCCAAGGCCGACCTGCTGGTGATCGACGACTTCGGCTTGGCGCCCATGACCGACGAGGTCAAGCGCGACCTGCTCGAGATCCTCGATGAGCGTTACGACCGCAAGTCCACCCTCATCACCAGCCAACTGCCCGTCGACCAGTGGCACGCGTACCTCGCCGATCCCACCCTCGCCGATGCCATCCTCGATCGACTGGTCCACAACAGCTACCGGCTCGCGCTCACCGGCGCGTCGATGCGCAAGCAGAAGACCGCAACGAAGAAAGCCGCTGCAGCCAGGAAATCTTGACGGCTGCGTGCATCACCGTGACAGTACCCACACCGCTTCACCACCCCGGCCGGCATGCTCCGGAATCAGTGGCCGGCATCGACCGGAATGGGTGGCCGACATCAGCGGAATACGCAGTGGCGCGTCTGATGCGCAGTCTGGGTATTCGCGGGGTGGTGCGCGGCAAGGTGATCAAGACCACGATTCCCGGCAAGGCGCCGTGCCCGCTTGACCTGGTGAATCGGCAGTTTCATGCCGATCGTCCGAATGCGTTGTGGGTGTCGGACTTCACGTATGTCTCGACGTGGCAGGGCTTCGTG
>DATEKI010000244.1:0-33369 GCA_035277545.1 Rhodanobacteraceae bacterium
GCCGCCTCCTGCAGATTGCGCATGCGGGTCTCACCGTCGCGCAGGTAGGCGTCGACCAGCGTGACCAGCTCGTCGCCCATGATGTCTTCCAGGTCCACCAGCGTCGCGGTATCGAGGGTATCGGGCGGCGGTGGTGTGATCATGGCGGGCGGGATGGTTTGCGGAATTGGAGGGGGAGTGGGTGCAGTTGCCGCGGCAGGCGCCGCCGGCACGGCGGCTGCATGCGGGGACTGTTGCATCCAGCGTGCCAACGTCTGTTCCAGCAGCTGGCGATCCAGCGGCTTGGACAGATAATCGTCCATGCCTGCCTGCAGGCAGCGTTCGCGGTCGCCGGACATCGCATGCGCGGTCATCGCGATCACCGGCATGCGCGGCTTGTTCTGTTCGCTTTCGATTTCGCGCAAACGGCGGGTGGCGCTGTAGCCATCGAGCACGGGCATCTGGCAATCCATCAGCACCATCGCGTAGGCCTGCTGTCCACGCAATTTTTCGAGGGCGATCTCGCCGTTGTCGGCCACGTGCACGGTCAACCCCAGGCGCTCCAGCAGTTTTTGCGCGACCTTCTGGTTGACGGGGTGGTCTTCGACCAGCAATACCGTCCCTGTCAGCGTCTGCGGCGCGCCGCTGACGGCCACGGCAGGCAAAGAGGGCACGCTGAGCACGGGCTGCGCGCGCGGATGCGGCGCCATCCCGAACATCCGGCGCACGCCCTGGCGCAAGGTGGCATCGTCCACCCGTGCCGCGGCGATGTTGACGCGCGGGTCCGGGGCGGTGGCGAGGCCCAATGCCAGAATGCGCAACTTGTCGAGCTGGCGTTCGCGCAGGATGCCCTGCAGCAGCTCGGACACGTCACCACCCACGCTGGTGACGTCCACCAGCAACAGGTCGAAGCTGAAAGAATCCCCCAGCGGAGCGGCCTGGCGCAGGCGCGAAAGTGCCGACGCGGTATCGGCCACGGACGTCGTATCCAGTTCGAGCGTCGCCAGCACGGGGACGATGGCTTGTGCCCGCTGCGGACCCGCCGCGAGCAACGCACGCGATCCCGCGAGGCTCTTGTGGGTTCCCGCGATGTCGCCGGGCGCTTTTTCGAACGGAACCGTGAACCAGAAGACCGAACCACGCCCGGGTTCCGAACGCACGCCGATGCGGCCGCCCATCAGGTCGACCAGCTTCTTGCAGATGGTGAGGCCGAGCCCGGTACCGCCGTAGCGCCGCGTCACCGATGCGTCGGCTTGGGTGAAAGGCTGAAACAACCGCGCCGCGGCGTCCGCCGCCAGACCGATGCCCGTATCGCGCACCGCGAACAGCAGCTCGTGCTGGGTGTCGGTATCGCTGCGCTTGCTCACCCGCACCGACACGCCGCCGCGCTGGGTGAACTTGATCGCATTGGTCATGAGGTTCGTGAGGATCTGTCGCACACGCATCGGATCGCCGCGCACGATCGGGCGCACATCGGCATCCACCACCGCGCGCATCGCCAGGCCTTTCGCTTCGGCGGGTTTGTCGAGCAGCCGCTTCACGCTGTCCACCAACTCGCGGATGTTGATGCTGACCGATTCGAGATCGAGCTTGCCGGCTTCGGCCTTGGAGTAATCGAGGATGTCGTCGACGATGCGCAGCAGTTCCTTGGCCGACGCGTTCGACGTCACGAGATATTCGCGTTGTGCAGGCGTCAGGTCGGTGCCGAGCACGATGTCGAGCAGCGGCAGGATGCCGTTCAACGGCGTGCGGATTTCGTGGCTCATGCTGGCGAGGAATTCGCTCTTGGCCAGCATCGCCGCTTCCGCGGCCTGCTTGGCCGCCAGCAGTTCACGTTGCACGCCGCGCAGCGAAGACAACTCCGCCTGCGCGGAGGCAAGCCGCGTGCGCATCGCCACGTCCACCGGATCGGGAATCTGCGGCGAATGCTGCGGCGCCTGGACGGACGGCGGTACCCGCACCAACCACAGCAGCAGCAAGGCGGCGAGCAGCAGTGCCCACACCACGAATACCTGCGGCATCGCCACCCACCTCGCCGCGACGGCGCCCGCCGCGACCAGCGCCAGGCTGGCTGCCCACCGCGGCCACGCGGCCGCGAAACCGGAATGCATGCTCGACAAGTCAGGCCTCCACCTGTGGTGACGCTTCGTCCAGATCATTCGCGGGCGGCCGGAAATAGTTGCCTTGCAGCAAGTCGATGCCTGCCTCGCGCAAGCGTTCGACTTCCACCGTCGACTCCACGCAAGGCGCCACCACCCGCAACCCGTGTTCGTGCGCCGCCTGCACGACCGTCTTCAGGGACACGTCGTCCAGCGCGGGTGCAAGTTTCACGTAATCCAGCGGCAAGTGCTCGATCCAGCCCGCCGCGACCGCGTCGGCATCGACGCCGGCGAGCGACAGGCGCACATCCATCTGCCGCAGTTCCGGTGCCAGCGCAAGCAGCGTGCGCATGTTGTGGCGAACTTCCTCGGCGCGGAATTCCAGGATCAACGAACCCGCCTGCACGCCGGTCACCGACAGCGCCGCGCGCAGGGCCGATGCCCGGTCTCCGCCGCTCCAACCCTGCAGCGACTGGCTGGCGAACAGGCGGACCGGATCGCCTTCGCGCAAACGCTCGGCGAGGATCGCGATGCAGCGCTGCACGACCCATGCATCGATTGCGGCGATCGCACCCGTACGCACGGCGACGGGCACCAGTTCCGCGGCCACGTATTCGCGTCCGTCCGCCCGCAGGCGCAGCAACGCCTGGTACTGCGGCTCGGCCGCGCCACGGATCGGCAGGATCGGCTGGAAGGCCAGCCCCAGCGAACCCGTGGCAAGCGCGACCGCAAGCCGCTGGGTAATCGAATTCGGATCCGGTGCGAGTTTCGAGTGGAAGGCGATCTCGCTCGGCTGCGCACGGGCCGCCGAAAGGGTGCGCTCGACCGCCGCCAGCGCTTGCGCGGGTTCGCTGACCGAGGCATCAAAGGCGCATACGGCGCACGCCAGCCGCACGGCCGAAGCCTGCGCGCCGAAGCGTGATTCATGCGCGGCACCCACCAATTCGTCCGCCAGCGCGGCAAGCTCGGCTTCGCCACGCGCCGGCGCGAAAATCAGGTAACCGGCGTTGCCGTGCCGCGCCGTCATGCAACCCGCGCGCGCATGGCCGACAACGAAGGCGCCGATCTGCGACAGCAACTGGTCGAACGATGTCAGGCCGAGGTGGCTGCGCAACGCAGCCGCGGCTTCGATCTCGACCGCCAGCAATCCGCCCGGCGCGGCGCGGCCTCCGCTGGCCGCGAGGTGTTCGGAAAGCGCATCCAGCAACTGCGAGCGGTCATGCAACCCCGTCCCGGCGTCGCGGCGCCGCTTGCGCAACGCACGCGAAGCCGCCATGCGGGCGCGGCGGACCCGATTGGTCACCGCGGCAACCAGGTGCGTCGGGCGGATCGGCTTGACCAGGAAATCATCGCCACCCGCGTCGAGCGCAGCGAACTGGCGCTCTTCGTCCTGGTCGCCCGACAGGAACACGATCGGCGTGTTGACGTAGCCGTCGCGCTCGCGGATCAGCGCGGTCAATTCGAAGCCGTCGCAATCCGGCATGTTCAGATCGAGCAGCAGCAGGTCCGGCCGGAAGCGGTCCAGTTCGTCCAGAACCGCGAGCGATTCGCCGAGGACCTTCGTTTCCATGCCCGCGCGACGCAGGATGGCCTGCGCGAACAGCGCCTGCGGCGCATCGTCATCGACGATCAATATGCGGTACGCGCTTTCCTGGTCGACGCTGGCAAGCTCCACTGCGGCACCCACGATTTCTTCCGACGGTGCCGGCAGCGCGACGCAGCGATCGGCACCACTGCGCAGCGCACGCAATTGCAGCTCCACGTCCGGCGTGCGCAGCAGCGCCAGCAAACGCACGCGGTGCGCGGGATCGCGGCGGATCCGGTGCAACGCGGCGGCGAGCGCGTCAAACGGCGTTTGCGCATCCGCAACCAGGATGGCAAGGTCGGGCGGCGCGCTGCGCAGCTCGTCGATCAGGCCGTCGAGGCGCTCCACCAGCGCCACGTCGCAGCCTTGCTGCTCCAGCCGCAGCAGCAGTTCGTTCACGGCGGGATCGTCGTCGTTGACGATCCGCACGCGCGGGCCATGCGGCAATTCCGCCAGCGCGGCCGGTTCCGGTTGCGCAGCCGGGACGCCGTTCGCCATGGCCGGCTCCGTCATGCCCTGCACGTCGGCAATGCCGAGCTGCAACCAGTATTTGTCCGGTGGAACTTCGCAGCGCGGAAACGGGTCGCGGGCGGCCAGCGCCGTCGCAGCCGGTATCCAATCCGACCGCGTGGGGCCGGGCGAAGGCGGTTGCAGGTGCGGTCGCAGGCTGTCGAGCAACGCGTCGATCTCGGCGTTGGCCGCCTCATCGGGAAGGCCTTGCGCGTTGGCCGGCTGCGCCAACGCGGTTTCCAATGCCAGCAGGCGCTCGCCGGTTTCCAGCATGCCGTAGCGGCCGCAGGCACCGGCGAGCAGCGCAATCTCGTCATGCAGCGCACGCAACACATTGCAGTCCCAGCCACCGCGGCACTGCACGCGCGCGCGCCGCAGCAAGGTGCGCAACCGCTGCGGCAGGTGCCGGCGGAAGGCCGCCTGCAGTTCCGGACCCGGATCCTGCTGGGACAATTGCGATGCCATCAGGGACTCCCCGCGTTGGCAAAACTATACCAAGGCGGCGCGCCGGAAGCGTGTCCGGGACAAGCCGATGTCCCGATCGCGGCGGCGGTCGCGGAAAGCCGGCCAGGGAAAGTCGGCCCGCCATCGAATCCCCTGGCGCGGGCGACCAGAGGCGCGCGATCAGAACGGTTTGACCACGGCGAGGATCACGATCGCCAGCAGCAGCACGCCCGGAATTTCGTTGAATCCGCGCAGCTTCCGCGACGACCAGGTGCAGCGGCCCGCCGCGAAATCGCGGGTGAGCTTGACCAGCATGGCGTGGTAGATCACGAGCAGCAGTACCAGTGCGAGCTTCACGTGCAACCAGCCGGCCTGGAGGAAAAAGGATTCCGTCGCCAGCGTCGCGATGCCGAACACGATCGCCAGCGCGCCGCCGACGTGGGTCATCACCAGCAGGCGCCGCTCCATCACCTTGAAGCGCTCGCGAATCGCGGCCTCGGTTGCTTCCGCGTGGTACACGAACAGCCGCGGCAGGTAGAACAGGCCCGCGAACCAGGTCACCACGCCGATGATGTGGAAGGCCTTCAGCCACAATGTCAGCATCGCAAATTTCCGTCGAAGTGGCCGTGCATCATGGCGAGAAAATCAGGACCACGTAGGAGAAAAACAGCAGCAGGTGCACCAGCCCCTGCATCGCGTTGGTGCGGCCGCTGCCGAGCGTCAGGATCGACACGAAAAACGTCAGCGCCAGCATCATCATGTTGGCAGCGGAAAGGCCCAGCACGGCGGTGCGGCCGAGAAACAGGTCGATCAGCAGGATTGCCGGGACCGTCAGCGCGATGGTGGAAAGCGCGGTGCCAAGGCCGATGTTCATCGCGCGCTGCATCTGGTTCTGCCGTGCGGCACGGATCGCCGCGATACCTTCCGGCGCGAGGACCAGCACCGCGACCGCGAACCCTGCCAGCATCGCGGGCATCCCTAGGCGCCCGACACCGGTTTCCAGGGGCAGCGCGAACAGCTTGGCCAGCAGCACCACCAGCACCAGGTACACGAGCAGCAGGACCGCATGGAATGCCCACCCGCGCGACGATTCCGGGTGCGCGGGCGCCTGTTCCATCGCTTCGCCTTCGGCGACGAAGAAGCTGGTGTGGGTGCGCGTCTGGATCACCATGAAGGCGGCGTACAGCAGCAGCGACATCACCAGCAGGAATATTTTTTGCACCAGCGACAAGGTGCCGACGCCGGACGTGACGGTGAAGTCGGGCCAGATCAGCGCCAGCGTCGCCAGCGGAATCAGCAGGCTCAGGTACGCCTTGGCACCACGCAGGTTGTAGGTCTGTTCGTGATGCCGCAGGCCGCCGACCAGCAGCGCGACGCCAATGATGCCGTTCAGGACGATCATCACCACCGAGAACATGGTGTCGCGCCCGAACGCGGGATTGTCGGCGTTGTGCAGCATCACCGTGACCACCGTGGCAATCTCCAGCGAGATCGCCGACAGAGTGAGCATCAGCGTGCCGTAGGGTTCCCCGAAACGCTCGGCAAGGTGTTCGGCATGGCGCGTGGCCAGGATCGCGGCGAGCAATGCACCGATGAAGAATGCGGCGAACGCGATGCCGACCGCGAAGTTGGGCGCCCCGCTGGCCGCGAAAACCGGTTTCAGCCACCAGCCTGCAATCAGGATGGCCAGCGCAACCGGCAACGGCCATTCCCCGCGCCACGCATTCTTGCCCGCCGCTGCCGCCTGCATGTCGTGTCCGCCGTGCATGGGCGGGTAGTATGCACGTCTTGGCGGATGCGGCGACAGGTGATGGAAACCATAAGCTGGGATGACTTCTCCAGGGTCGAACTGCGCGTCGGCCGCGTCATCGACGCACGCGTGTTCGCGGAAGCACGCAAACCCGCTTACGTGTTGCAGGTCGATTTCGGTCCCGGGATCGGCATCCGGAAATCCAGCGCGCAAATCACGAAGTTGTATGCACCGGAAGATCTGGTCGGAAAACTGGTGGTGGGCGTCGTGAATTTCCCGAAGAAGCAGATCGGACCGCTGATGTCCGAATGCCTGGTCACCGGCTTTTACGACGCGAATGGCGATGTTGCCCTGTGCGTTCCCGACAAGCCCGTGCCGCTGGGCGCGAAGCTGGGATGATCCGCACTCGTAGCACCCATGCGGTGCAACTATTGGGCCAACTTGGAACAATTATTCCGGTCGGACAAAGCAAGCCATTGAATTGAAACGCTACAATGGCTGGCACGCCGCTTGCACTTTCAAGTCATCTTCCCCACATCCGAGCCTGCCATGACCGCCGCGAAAGTCCTGGAAACCATCAAGTCCGAAAATGTCGAATTCATCGACATGCGCTTCGCCGACATGCGCGGCGTCGAACACCACGTGAGCTTTCCCGCGCACGCGGTCGATGCCGATACCTTCGAAGATGGCAAGATGTTCGACGGGTCGTCGATCGCGGGCTGGAAGGGCATCAACGAATCGGACATGGTGCTGATGCCCGATCCCGCGACGGCCTTCATCGATCCGTTCGCGGCCAACAAGCAGTTGAACATCGTGTGCGACGTGCTGGAGCCGTCGACGATGCAGGCGTATTCGCGCGATCCGCGCTCGATCGCACGGCGTGCGGAAGCGTTCCTCAAATCCACCGGCGTGGCCGACACCGCGTTCTTCGGACCCGAACCCGAGTTCTTCATCTTCGATTCCGTGCGCTGGCAGAACGACATGGGCCGCGTGTTCTACGAGATCGGTTCGGAAGAAGCCGCGTGGGCGTCGCGCTACAAGTACGAGGAAGGCAACCACGGCCATCGCCCCGGCGTGAAGGGCGGCTACTTCCCGGTGCCGCCGGTCGATTCGCTGCACGACCTGCGCGCGGACATGTGCAAGGTGCTGGAGTCGCTCGGACAAACCGTGGAAGTGCACCACCACGAGGTCGCCAATGCGGGCCAGTGCGAGATCGGCGTGAAGTTCAACACGCTGCTGCACAAGGCCGACGACCTGCAGACGATGAAGTACGTGATCCGCAACGTCGCGCACGCCGCGGCCAAGACGGTCACCTTCATGGCCAAACCCGTGGTCGGCGACAACGGTTCCGGCATGCACGTGCACCAGTCGTTGTCGAAGGACGGCAAGAACCTGTTCGCGGGCGAACTGTATGGCGGCCTGTCGCAACTCGCGCTGTGGTACATCGGCGGCATCTTCAAGCACGCGCGCGCGATCAACGCGTTTTCCAATTCGACGACGAATTCCTACAAGCGCCTGGTGCCGGGCTTCGAAGCACCGGTGATGCTGGCGTATTCCGCGCGCAACCGTTCCGCGTCGTGCCGCATTCCGTATGTGTCGAACCCGAAGGGCCGCCGCATCGAAGTGCGCTTCCCCGATCCGATGAACTCGGGTTATTTGACCTTCACCGCGCTGATGATGGCCGGGCTCGACGGGATATTGAACAAGACCGATCCCGGCGCACCGATGGACAAGGATCTGTACGACTTGCCGCCGGAAGAGGAACGCAACATCCCGCAGGTGTGTTCGTCGCTCGATCTTGCGCTGGAAGCGCTCGACCGCGACCGCGACTTCCTGAAGGCAGGCGGCGTGATGAGCGACGATTTCATCGACGCCTACATTGCGCTGAAGATGAAGGAAGTCACCGCATATCGCGCGTCCACCCATCCGCTCGAATACCAGATGTATTACAGCATCTGATCCCCGCGTCCCACCCTCCCCTTCGTGGGGAGGGGCAGGTTCCAGCGCTCGTACCCGGAGGCATCAGCGTGATTCGCACCGCAACGAACGCGGATGCGCCCGCCATCTGCGCGATCTACAACCATTACATCCGGGCCAGCGACGCGACCATGGAGGAGTCGCCCGTCGACGCTGGCGAGATGTCGTGTCGAATGGCCGCGATCACCACGGCATGGCCCTGGCTCGTCGCGGAGGTGGAAGGCGCCGTCATCGGCTACGCCTACGCGAACCAGTGGAAACCCCGGAGCGGTTACCGGCATGCAGTCGAAAGCACGGTCTATCTTGCCCCGGCGCACGTCGGGCACGGTTTCGGGACCGCGCTCTACCAATCGCTGATCGGCATCCTCGGCGAACGCCACGTGCACTGCGCCATCGCGGGAATCAGCTTGTCGAATACCGCCAGCATCGCGCTGCACGAGAAGTTCGGTTTCAGGAAAGTCGGGCAGTTCCACGAGAACGGAATCAAGTTCGGCCGCTGGATCGACGTCGGTTACTGGCAGCGCATGTTCCCGTCGGGTCGCCCGTGACGACCACCTTGCCAGGAAGAAGCGCGCGCACCCGGGCGGTGCGCGCATAATCCGGGGTCGGCAATGTTGAATTGATTGATGCACGCCACGCTTCCCCTGTTTGAATCACCGCCGCCCCCCGCCACACGCGAAGAACTCACGGCCGGCGCCTGGGTGTTGCGCGGCTTTGCGCTGGATGTCGCGCAAAACCTGCTGGCAGAAATCGAACGCGTTGCCGCGCGGTCGCCATTCCGGCATTTGGTCACGCCCGGCGGCAAGACGATGTCCGTCGCGATGACCAACTGCGGCGGGCTCGGCTGGTTCAGCGATCGCCGTGGCTACCGCTACACGGCGGTCGATCCGGAAACCGGCGCAGCGTGGCCCGCGATGCCGGCGCTGTTCACCACGCTCGCGCGCGACGCCGCACGCGAAGCGGGTTTCGACGATTACGTGCCGGACGTGTGCCTGGTCAATCGGTACGTAATCGGCACGCGCCTGACGCTGCACCGGGACCAGGACGAACGCGACCACCATTCGCCCATCGTGTCGGTGTCGCTCGGCTTGCCGGCGACGTTCCTGTTCGGTGGCCTTGTGCGCAGGGATCCGCAACGGCGCGTGCCGGTCGTGCACGGCGACGTGGTGGTGTGGGGTGGCCCCTCGCGGATGCGTTATCACGGCGTGCTGTCGATCAAGGATGGTGTGCACCCGCTGACCGGGCCATGCCGCTACAACCTGACGTTTCGCGTCGCGCGCTAAGCTTGCCGAGATTCGCAGCACGCACTAAATTGGTGCAATGATCCGCACCAAGCTGGAAACGGCTTCGCTCGACGAACTCGCGGCCGGCGTGGCCGGGCTGGACGCGGAGGGTCGCGTCGCCTACGCGAATCCGGCTTTCATCGAGCACACCGGTTATGGATTGTCGCGCCTTCTGGGGCAGACACTCGAGGTGCTGAAACCGGAGGGTGGTCGCCTGCACGCCTTGGCTCGGCAGTCGCGGAAGGAGCACGGCACGCTCGGCCTGTCCGCCGTGGCGGTTTGCGCGTCGCCGGGAAGCGAAACACTGCTCGACTTCAGCTTCACCCCCTCCACCAGCGGTACGTGGGTCGAAACGCACCCCCCGCGGCCAACGATCGGCGCCACCCGCGTGTCCGAATCCCTGCGCGGCTTCGCGCACGAAATCCGCAATCCGCTGGCCGCGATTTCCGGCGCGGCGCAACTGCTGGAGCAGCGCGCACCCGACGCGCGCGCCCGCGAACTCGCGCAACTGGTCCGCGACGAATCCGCGCGGCTCGCAACACTGGCCGAACGCCTGCTGGGTGCGCGCCACGCGATGACGACGCGCGCGGTCAACGTGCATGCGATGCTGGAACGCGCCGCGGAATTGCTGCAGGCCGAGCGCGTCGATGTGGCGATCGTGCGCGACTACGATCCCAGCCTGCCCGCCTGGCAGGGCGACCCTGATCGCCTGCTGCAGGCGATCCTGAACCTGGTGCGCAACGCAGTGCAAGCGAACGCGGCGCGGATCGTGCTGCGCAGCCGCGCCGAAGCCGGCTGGCGCGACGCGCACGGACAGCGCGTGCCGGCGCTGCGCATCGAAATCGAAGACGATGGCGAGGGCGTGCCCGATGCAATCGCAACGACGCTGTTCGAGCCGCTGGTCTCCGGCCGCGCGGATGGAACGGGCCTCGGGCTCTCGCTTGCGCGCGAAATCGCACGCGAACATGGCGGCGACCTGACCCTGCAACGACGACAGGCAGGTTCGTGCTTCGTACTGCTGCTGCCGCGCCATCCGCGCCCGGGAGAACACGCATGAGCAACATCTACATCGTCGATGACGATCGCGCGGTGCGCTTCGTACTGGCGACCGCATTGCGCGATGCGGGGCATACGGCCACCGAGTTCGCCGATGCGGAGACTGCGTGGCACGCCTTGCGGCAGGCGGTTCCCGATCTTTTGATCAGCGACGTGCGGTTGCCCGGCGACGACGGCCTCACCCTGTTGCGCGAAGCGAAGGCGGCCCATCCGGACTTGCCCGTAATCGTGATGAGCGCCTACACCGACGTCGCGACCACCGCGGCCGCATATCGCGAAGGTGCGGCGGATTACCTGGCCAAGCCCTTCGACCTTGCGCAGGCAGTATCCGCGGTTCAACGTGCGGTCAGCGAATCGGCGCATGCGGAACAGCCGCCACGCAAAGCGGCATCGAAGCACGCATTGCTCGGCGAAAGTCCACCGATGCGCGAAGTTTTCCGCCTGATCGGACGCGTCGCGGCCAGCGACCTGAACGTGCTGATCACGGGTGAAACCGGCACCGGCAAGGAACTGGTCGCGCGCGCACTGCACGGGGAAAGCGCGCGACGTGCGCGGCCGTTCGTCGCGCTCAATACCGCGGCGATCCCGGCGGAGCTCCTGGAATCGGAATTGTTCGGCCACGAGGCCGGTGCCTTTACCGGCGCGCAACGACGCAGCGCCGGACGCTTCGAACAGGCCGAGGGCGGCACGCTGTTCCTCGATGAAATCGGCGACATGCCGCTTGCGTTGCAGACGCGCTTGTTGCGTGTGCTGGCGGGAGGGGAGTTCTATCGCGTGGGCGGACGGGAACTGATACGCAGTGACGTGCGCGTGCTGGCCGCGACCCACCAGGACCTCGGTGCGAAGGTCGCGCGCGGCGAATTTCGCGCCGACCTGATGCATCGGCTCGACGTGTTGCGCATCCACCTTCCGGCTCTGCGCGAACGGCGCGCGGACATTCCGCTGCTGGCCAGGCAATTCCTCGCGGGTGCCGCGGCCGAACTGGAGTTGCCGGAAAAGCGTTTCACCCAATTCGCGCTGCAGGCGCTGGCGCAACGTGACTTCCCCGGCAACGTCCGGCAACTGGAAAACCTGTGCCGCCGGCTGGCGCTGGTCGCGCCCGGCGCCACGATCCGCCGCGAAGATCTGGACGATGCCGACCCGGCACGCGCGCCGGCGAGCCATGGCGCATTGCCCTGGGAAACGGCCCTGCGCGCGTGGGCCGATGCGCAACTCGCGGGCGGCGCGGAAGACCTGCACGCGCGAGCGCGACGGCATTTCGACAAGGTGTTGCTGGATGCCGCCCTCGCCGCGCACGATGGGCATCGCCAGAATGCGGCCAAGGCACTGGGGGTCGGCCGCAACACGCTGACACGCAAACTCGGCAGTTCGCGCAAGCGGCGCGGGCGGCAAGAAGACGAGGAGTAGCACGCATGCCGATTTCGATCCGGGCCGCGGAGGTCGCCGACATTCCCTTCCTGGTGGAATGCAACACGGCGATGGCATGGGAAACCGAGCACAAGAAGCTCGATCGCGAGGTGCTGACACACGGCACGCAGGCGGTGTTCGACGACCCTCGACGCGGGTTCTACCTGATTGCCGAACTGGATGGCGAACGTGCCGGTTGCCTGCTGATCACGTACGAATGGAGCGACTGGCGCAATGGCGACTGGTGGTGGTTCCAGAGCGTGTACGTGACGAAGCCCGCGCGCCGCGCGGGTGTATTCCGCACGCTGTACGCGGAAATCGAACGCCGCGCGCGTGCGGCCGGCGCGGTCGGGTTGCGGCTGTACGTCGAGCGCGACAATGAGCGGGCACTGCGAACCTACGCATCGCTCGGGATGGAAGAAGAGGCGTACAGGATGCTGCGGCGCGGGTTCGTCGATTTCGGTTGAATCGTCGTCATTCCGGACGCCGCGAAGCAGTAATCCGCAACCCATTTCGATCCTGTAATGTCTGGCAAGAGCAAAATGGATACCGGCCTTCGCCGGCATGACGGCGAAAATCAGGAGTCGAACATGATCCCCCAAACCCGCCGCGTCGCCGTGCTTGGCGGCACGCGCATTCCGTTTTGCAAGCGCGACACGGCGTATGCCGACCTCGGCAACTTCGGCATGTCGGTGGAAGTGCTGGGCGCGCTGGTCGAAAAATTCGGCCTGCACGGCATGGAACTCGGCGAGGTCGCGTTCGGCGCGGTGATGAAGCACCCGGCCGACTGGAATCTCGCTCGCGAGGCATTGCAATCGTCCGGGCTCGCGATGACCACGCCCGGCATTACCACCGCGCGCGCCTGCGGCACTTCGCTGGACAACGCGATCCTGATCGCGCAGAAGATCTCGACGGGACAGATCGAGGCCGGCATCGGTGGCGGTTCGGACACCACGAGCCAGGTGCCGCTGACCTATTCGCATCGCCTGCAGCAACGCTTGCTGGATTTGAATCGCGCGAAAACGTTCGGCCAGAAACTGCATGCCGCGACGCACGGCTTCCGCCTGCGCGAACTGAAGCCGCAGGTGCCGGGGGTGGTCGAGCCGCGCACCGGCCTGTCGATGGGCCAGCATTGCGAGAAGATGGCGCGCGAATGGAAGATCGGCCGCGCCGAACAGGACCAGTGGGCGCTGGAAAGCCACCGCAAGCTGGCGGCTGCCTACGACCGGGGTTTCTTCGACGACCTGGTGATTCCCTTCCGCGGCGTCGCGCGCGACAACCTGTTGCGCGCCGATACCACGCTGGAAAAGCTCGCTGCCTTGAAGCCCGCGTTCGATCGTACCTCGGGCAAGGGCACGTTGACCGCGGGCAATTCCTCCGCGCTGTCGGATGGCGCGGCGGCGGTGCTGCTGGCGAGCGAGGATTGGGCCGCGGCGCACAAGCTGCCGGTGTTGGCGTATCTGACCTTCGCCGAAGTCGCGGGCGTCGATTACGTGCATGGCGAAGGCCTGCTGATGGCGCCGACCATCGCGGTGCCGCGGATGCTGGCGCGTGCCGGCCTTACGCTGCAGGGTTTCGACTTCTACGAAATCCACGAAGCCTTCGCCGCGCAGGTGCTGTGCCAGTTGCGCGCGTGGGAATCGGCGGATTACTGCCGCATCCGCCTGGGGCTGGATGCGCCGCTGGGTTCCATCGATCCCGCGAAGATCAACGTCAACGGGTCGAGCCTGGCGACCGGCCACCCGTTCGCGGCAACCGGCGCGCGCATCGTGGCGACGCTGGCAAAACTGCTGGCGCAGAAGGGTTCCGGCCGCGGATTGATCTCGATCTGCACCGCGGGCGGAATGGGCGTGGTCGCGATATTGGAGCGGTGAGCCCCTCTCCCTCCGGGAGAGGGGTTGGGGTGAGGGTCCGGTCTTGCCATGCAGAGCAATACGCAAGACTTGAACCCTCATCCGGCGCTACGCACCACCTTCCCCCGAAGGGAGAAGGGAAAAGCTCAACTTATCTTGAACAGCGTCGGCTTCCATGTGCCACTGGAATAGGAATCGCGGCGCCGGCGCTGCATCAGCGCGATCGCCTCGGCGGCTTGCGCATCCGCCCAATCCGCGCGCTGCACCATCAGCTTGTCCGGATCCAGCCCGCGGGCGCGGGCTTCTTCCGCGCGCCACTCGACGAAATCGTCGTAGGCCTCGATTTCGAACTGCAGGTCGCGGCGGCACAGCTCGATCATGATGGCGTCGTCGAGGAAGCCCAACACCGGCACGTTATCGGGAATCGCGTCGTTGGGATCGGCGAGGTACGCCAGCGCGGCCAGCACCCGCTTGCGATCCTCCGCGGGCAGGTTGAACCCCACGTCGCGCGACATCGCGATCAGCGACTCCACGCTGCCGATGCGCTCCGCGATGAACGGCGGCGCGTGGGCGGCATGGGTCTCGTCCAGCAATTTCTGCGCCGCGGCGATGATCGTTTCGGCGTCCTCGTTCTTGACGCTGGCTTGCACGTCATGCATGCCTTTGACGAAGAACTGCAGGTCGTCGTCACTCAACTGGATGTTGATATCCATCGGCATGGCTGAATCCTCGAACGGGCGGCTGAATGCGGCAGCCTACCGAGCGGCCGTGACCGCGTCAATCCGGTTTGCCAGCCATCCCCGCGCGTTACAGGATCCCCTGGATGCCTGCGCCGAACGCGGTGATGAAGCGCGTGATGATGGCGGTGAGCGACAGGTTGACCTCGGGGAAGTCCCCCACCGGCTGCCAGCACTCCAGGAAGTCGGGATCGGTCGGTGGAACGGGTTGGCAGCCGGGTTTAAGCTGGTAGTCCGTGGCGTAACCGAACGGCCAGATGTCGAAGATCGGCAGGCTGCGCGAAACGTCACCGATGGCCTGGCTGACGTCGCCGATGATGGGAATGGGATGGCGCGGCGCAACCAGCCAGGCATTGCGCGGCGCGGCATCGCGCAGGATCGCCGCGCGCACCTGCTCCGCGAAGACCGGATCGTGGATGATCACGCCACCCTCGGTGTTGTAGTGCGCCGAACGCGGGTCGAAATTGTGCGAGCCGACCATCGCGATCCGGCCGTCGACCACCAGCGATTTCGCGTGCAGGCTGATGCGCGGCCCGGAGCTGCCCGGCTCGATCGGCGCGCGGCCGCCATGATGCGCGGAAGACTGCTCCGACCCGAAGCCGGACAGGCGGTTGTAGTCCCCCAGCATTTCGGCGGCGTCGGCCGGGTGTGGCATCAACTCATGGATCTGGAAACCGAAGTCCACGAGGAATTTCTTGTGGTGCTTGTACGACAGCGCGTACACCGGCAGCGCGTCGGTGGACGCCAGCGAATTGGTGGACACGATCACCTGCACCGGCGGCTGCTTCTGCTGCAGCGCCTTGAAGATTTTGCCCGCGCGCCTGGTCAGCACCAGGTACGGCGTCTGCAGCACGATCTGGTCGTGCGCATCCGAAATCATCTTCATCAGGTCGCGCGTCAGTTCGCGTGAGTCCGGGCCGTGCACTGCTTCGTCCTTGGACGGCAGGTCGTAGAAGTAATCCACCAGCCCCACGTTCAAACTGTGGTCGAGCAGGCTGTCCGCAAGCCACTGCGGATCCTCGGCCTCGGCGCGCGTGGCGGCAACGCGCTGCGGATCGGCGAAGCGCGGCTCCGTCCACGGCTCGGCATCGAACGGATGGGCCAGGATCTCCGCGTTGACGTCCTTCAGGTGCGTCAGCGGCACCGCGCGGCTGTTGTGCCAGAAGATGTCGAAGCTTTTCTCCATCTGCTGTCCTGCGATGCCGGCCACCAGCACGTCGCGGTCGAGGAAGTCCAGCTGTGCGTCCCAGTCGTAATATTCGTTGGCGTAGTTGCGGCCGCCGACGATGCCGACCTTGTCGTCCACCAGGAACAGCTTGTTGTGCATGCGCTGGTTGAACTTGCGGAAGCAGCACAGCACGCTGGCGGTGTATTCCACGAAGTTGCTGCGGGCGCTGTCGAAGGTCGGGTTGTACAGCTTGATGTGCAGGTTGCCGCTGGCGCGCGCCAGTCGCGACAGCAGTTGCGGGTCGTTCAACGAGCCCAGCTGGTCGGCGAGGATGCGCACCTGCACGCCGCGCCGCGCGGCCTTCACCAGTTCGTCCAGCACCAGCATGCCCGCATCGTCCCTGGACCAGATGTAGGTCTGGATGTCGATGGACTTCTGTGCCGCACGGATCAGGTTGATGCGCGCCGCCAACGCGTTCTGGCCGATGTTCAGCAGGGTCACGGTGTTGCGCGGCGCGTCCGGCTTCGAGGCCGCGATCGCGTTGTCGGCTTGCGCAAGGAACGGCGAGGGTTCCGCGCAGCGGTCGGGCTTGCCGCAAACGCTGCGGCTGTCGGCCGACATCGCAACGATATTGTTTGCGCGCTGGATGCGCCTGGTCGAAAGCGGTGCGCATCCCGCCAGCACCAACGCAAAGGCGCAAATGCACCAACCCAGTTTTGCACGGGCACCCTTTCGCGTCACCCGCGCATCATACGGGGGCGTCGCGTGCCTCAAGAGGCCATGCGCAGCGGGCTGTCGCGGGAAATCGGGCATGGACGGCCGAGGTCGCGCTCAGGGGGCGGGATCCTGGGCGCGCGGTCCCGGGTCAGCCGAAGCGGCGTCCGTGGACGAACGCAAGACGATCCTCAGGTCCAGTTCCACCTTGTCCGACAACACTCCGCGCCAGCCGCGCATGCCGAACACGGAACGGGAAATCGTGCCGCGCACGCGGATCACGCATTGCAGGGGCTGGCGTGGACAATCCGACGGCTGCAGCGCCAGCGTCACCGGGTGGCGCTCGCCGTGCAGGCCCAGCATCCCACGCAGCGTGCCGCCGGTCGCCAACTCGTCCATGGGAAACGGGTCGGAATCGAAATGGATGGCCGGAAACCGCGCGGCGTCGAAAAACCCATCACCAAGGGCACGCGCGCGATCCTCGGCATCGTCCATCTGCAGGCCCGCGACCGCGAGGTCGGCATCGACGCGGGCAAGGTCGGCGCCGATGTGCGTATCGATGCGATGCAGCGTGCCGGACAGTGCCGGAAACGTGCCACGCACATGGGCGAACCAGAATTTGCGTACGACGAACTGGACCTGCGATCGCGCGGGATCGATGGTCCGGGTCTGCGCGGATTCGGAGGCGTGGGCGACGCCGAATGCGGGCAGCAGCGCCAGCACCAGCGCCAGTGCCAGTGCGAGCGCCGTCTTCAAGGCGACCACAGGGTGCGCAGGCGTCCGTGTCCCGGTTCCAGCGCGTCATCCGCAAGCTCGATCCACGCGAGCGCAGCGGGCGACATGCCGCGCGCGCGATCGGAACGCCCCTCCGTCAACAGGGCCAGCAACTGTTCCATGCCCGGATTGTGCCCGACCAGCAGCACCTGGCGCGCATCGGGTGCATGGGTTTCCACCAGCGACAGCAATTCGCCCGGCGTGGCGCGGTAGATTGCAGGCAGGAAGCGCGGCGTGCGCGTGCGCAGTGCCACGCACACGGCATCCGCGGTCATTTGCGCGCGACGTGCCGGCGAACACAACACCGTTTCCGGTTCGGCGCCCTGTTCGGCCAGCCAGGTACCGACCGCGCGTGCCTGCGCCTGGCCGTGCACGCTGAGCGGCCGCTCCATGTCGCGGCCGTCGGGACCCGCGTTCATGGCTTCGGCGTGGCGCAACAACAGCAGTTCGCGCATGTCGGGTCCGCTCACTGCCCGCCGGAAGCGGCCGACGCGGGTGCCGCATCGGCGGGGGCATCGGTCGGGATGTTGTTGGCCCGCAGCGTCGCCAGCATCAGGCTGAGTTCGGTGCCCCCGTTGCGCGCCGCCGCAAGCCATCGGGTGGCGAGCGACTGGTCGGTGAGCGCGCGCTGCAGTAAGCCGGAATACTGGTGCACCTGCCAGGCAACATTCCGGGCCGCCTGGTCGTTCTCCACCTTCTTCGCGGGTTCGAGGTCAGCCTGGATGTGCAGGCCCACCGCGCGCGCGATCGGACTCGATCCCCAGGCCAGTGTGTGCGCAAGCTTCAGGCAGGCCTGGCGCGTATGGTGGTGCTTGGCCACGGCATCCGCGGCGCACGCGTCCACCACCGGCTTGAGGTTCGGGCGCAGATGGTTCTGGGTTGCGTTGGCCGCGACCAGCACGCGCACGCCATCGCCGTTGTCAGGCTGGCCGTCGTGCGCGCCCTGCGTGGTGTCGGCCAGGGGCGGCAGGACCCCGGTCGCCTTGGCGACGCCGGCCAACGCCTTGCCGTAATAGTCGTCGTAGGTTTGCGCCACGGCAGCCTTCTCCAAAGCCGCATGTTCAGCCTTGGCGTCCTTCTTCCCGGCGGCGATGTCCATGGCCACGATCCACACCGCCGCGTTGTCGGCGGCATTCTTTTTCAGATAGTCGAAGGCTTTCGCGTTGGGGCAATCGTCCTTGGTCCCGCACAGGTCCATGCGCACCCACTCGACGGCGGGACCGGCATTCGGCGCGGTGGCGGCACGCTGGCTCAGGGAATCGAAATCCAGCCCGGGGGTCTGGTTCTTGAACGGACGTGCCAGGATCGCCGCGCCCAACAGGTAATCCGGGTCGGCCCGCAACGCCACCACGTTGACCAGGTCGTGCTGGTATTGCTGGATCGCTTCGATGCGCTTCTGGTCGGCGGCCGAAAGCTTGGGGGCCGGCCCCGCCGTGCTGACGATGGCCGGACTGCTTGTTGCCGCGGAGGCAGGCGCGGTGAGCTGCGCGAGGGCCGGCATGCTGCCCACGGCCAACAACGCGGCAAGGACGGCGGAGGTCATGACAGGGCGCATGGATGGGTACCGGTTAGGGGTTGGACGGAAGCTAAACACTGGTGGATGAATGTTTACTGGCCGGAAGCCGCGCAGGCTCAACCGCGCAACGCTGCCCGCATGAATTCCGGTTGCGCCAGCGCGGCGCGGTGGATGCCGGCGTTGTAATAGCGCGTCGCGAAGGGCTTCGCGGAGGCATCGTGTTCGCGGAACGCATCGAGGACGCCGCCCTTGCGCGCCAGCGTGCAACTCCACCAGCCCGTCGGATAGCACGGCTGCGGGAAAGGCAGGGTGCGCGTGGTCGAAAAGCCGACTTCGCGCATTGCCGTGTGCATCGACTGGATCAGGTCCATCAGCACCAGCGGCGATTCGGATTGCTGCACCAGGATGCCGCCTTCGCGCAGCGCGCGGAAGCAGCTTCCGTAGAACTTCGCGTTGAACAGGCCCTCGGCCGGACCCACCGGATCGGTGGAATCGACGATCACCACGTCCAGCGATCCTGGCGCCGCCTCGGCCATGTACTTGATGCCGTCGTCGAACAGCAGTTTCGCGCGCGGATCCGCGTTCGATTCGCACAATTCCGGGAAATATTTCTCCGCGAGCCGCGTCACCTGCTCGTCGATGTCGATCTGCACCACGGATTCCACTTCCGGGTGGCGCAGCACCTCGCGCAACGTGCCGCAATCGCCACCGCCGATGATCACCACGTTGCGCGGCGCCGCGTGGGTGTACAGCGCCGGATGCGTCATCATCTCGTGGTACAGGAAGTTGTCGCGTGACGTGAGCATCACGCACCCGTCGATCACCATCAGGTTGCCCCAGTCGGTGGTGCGGTAGATCTCGATGTGCTGGAACGGCGTCGAGGCCTCCGCGAGCTTGTCGTCCACGCGATAGCCGATGGACGAGCCGGACGCTTCGTGCTTTTCGGTGAACCAGTTGGACATGCCGGGAATCCTGTTGGAGAACCGCGAATTGTACCGGCCGGACCGCCTCCACGCGTTACAATGATGGAAGTCGGTCCCGCGGCGATGCTGGCTTCCGATCGACCACTCCTTCGCGTCAAGGCCCGCCGCTGCGACGTTCCGCCCCTCGTTATCCGGAGACCCACGATGACGAACGCCTGGAACATCGATGCCGCCCGTTTTGCCTATTCCGTCCCGCATTGGAGCGACGGCTACGTCGACATCGGCGCCGACGGCCGCACCGTGATGCGTCCGCGCGGGGCCGGAGGCCCGGCGATCGCGCTGGACGACGCGATCGCGCGCACGCGTGAACTCGGCCTGCGCCTGCCGCTGCTGCTGCGCTTCCCCGACATCCTGCTGGACCGCCGCGCGCGCTTGCGCGAAGCGTTCGCGGGAGCGATGCAGACGCATGGCTATGCCGGCGGTTACACCGCGCTGTATCCGATCAAGGTCAACCAGCAGCGCGCGGTCGCGGGCACGCTCGCGCAGGGCCCGCAGTCGCCGCGCGCGGCGGGTACGGGATTCGGGCTCGAAGCCGGTTCCAAGCCGGAGCTGCTGGCCGTGCTCGGACTCGCCGAACCGGGTTCGCTGGTGGTGTGCAACGGTTACAAGGACGCCGAGTACATCCGCATCGCACTGATCGGTCGCAAGCTCGGCATCGACGTGGTGATCGTGATCGAGAAGCCGTCCGAACTCGAGCACGTGATCGAGGAATCGAAGGCGCTCGGCGTCGAACCGAAGCTCGGCGTGCGCGTGCGGCTGGCGTCGATCGGCGCGGGCAAATGGCAGAACACCGGCGGCGACAAGAGCAAGTTCGGGCTGACGCCGACGCAGTTGCTGGCACTGGTCGAGCGCCTGCGCGACGCGAACCTCACGCACACGATGCGCCTGCTGCACTTCCATATGGGCTCGCAGATTTCCAATCTGCGCGACATCGCGGCGGGCATGCGCGAGGCGGTGCGGCATTTCGCGGAACTGCGCGCGGCGGGATTGCCGCTGGACCACGTGGACGTCGGCGGCGGCCTCGGCGTGGACTACGAGGGCACGCGCTCGCGCGGCGAATGCTCGATCAACTACGACCTCGACCAGTACGCCAATGCCATCATCGCGCCGCTCGCCGCCGCGTGCGCCGAATGGAAGCTCGACCCGCCGCGCGTGTTGACGGAATCCGGCCGTGCGATGACCGCGCACCACGCGGTGCTCATCGTCAACGTCAGCGAAGTCGAGGCTGCGCCGGATGGCGCCGTCCCGCCGGAAGCCGCGGACGAATCGCCGGTGCTGCGTTCCCTGCGCGACACGCTGGCGGCGCTCGGCAAGCGCCCGGTGCGCGAGGTGTGGCAGGACGCGCAACAATATTTGAACGAGGGCCAGCTCCTGTATGCGCAGGGCGTGCTGGATTTGTCCCAACGCGCGAAGCTCGACGCACTGTTCCATGCGATCGCGCGGGGCGTGCGCAAACACCTGCGGGCCGACGAGCGTTCGCACCGCGAGATCATCGATGCGCTCGACGTGAAGCTGGTCGACAAGTACTTCTGCAACTTCTCGGTGTTCGAATCGATCCCCGATGTGTGGGCGATCGACCAGATCTTCCCGATCATGCCGTTGACGCGCCTCGACGAGGAACCCACGCGGCGCGGCACGCTGGCCGACCTGACCTGCGACTCCGACGGCCGCGTGGACGTGTACGTGGAATCGGGCGACCTCGACGTCAGCCTGCCGCTGCACGAATTGCGATCCGGCGAACCGTACCGGCTGGGCATCTTCCTGGTCGGCGCGTACCAGGAAACCCTGGGCGACATCCACAACCTGTTCGGCGATACCGACGCGGTGAACGCGTGCATCGATGGCGACGGCTTCACGCTCGACGGGGCGCGCCGCGGCGATTCCGCAGACATGCTGCTCGATTACGTCGGCTACCGGCCCGACGATCTGCGTGCGGCTTACCGCGACAAGCTCGCGAAAGCCGGCATCGAAGGCGACGCCGCACGACAGCTCGAAGCCGCGCTGGAAACAGGCCTGACCGGCTACACCTACCTTCGGGAAGCCTGAGCCTCAGGCATCCCGCGCGACCTGCAAACCCGCCGGCGACTGGCTGACCGGCATGATCTCGAGACGATTGACGTTCAAGTGCGGCGGCAGGTTGGCCACCCACCAGACGCTGTCGGCGATGTCGCGGCCGGTGATCGGATGCGCGCCCGCGTACAGCTTGTCGGACGTGGCCTGGTCGCCGCCCGTGCGCACCAGCGTGAATTCGGTTTCGGCCATGCCGGGCTCGATGTCGGTCACGCGCACGCCGGTGCCGTGCAGGTCCACGCGCAGGTTGGCCGAGAACTGCGTGACGAATGCCTTGGTACCGCCGTACACGTTGCCGCCGGTGTACGGATGCGTGCCGGAAATCGAGCTGATGTTGACGATCGCGCCGCGGCGTTCGATCAGCTTCGGCAGCAACAAACGCGTCAATGTCACCAGCGCGGTGATGTTGGTGTCGATCATCTGCCGCCATTGCGCGAGATCGCAATCCTGTGCCTTGGCGGTGCCGAGCGCAAGGCCGGCATTGTTGACCAGCAGGTCGATGCCGCGGAAGCCTTCCGGCAATGCATCCAGCGCAGCGCGCATGGCCGCCTCGTCGCGGATGTCGAACGCAGCCGTGTGCACGTGCCCGGTGCCGAAGCGCTCGGTGAGTTGCGCCAGGCGCTCCGCACGGCGGGCGAAGGCGACCACCTTCCATCCGTTTTCGGCGAACTTCGCGGCGATCGCGGCACCGAAGCCGGCCGAGGCGCCGGTGACCAGCACCGTGCCCATCATTTCTCCTTCATGGGCATCGCGGAGAAGCCGGCCGACTGCAACTTCTTCTGCATCGCCTGCAATTCCGTCGCCGTCGCGAATGGACCGAGCCGCACGCGGTTCCAGGTCTTGCCATCCAGGCTGATGGTCTGGACATGGGCGGTGAATCCCTGCAGGGCAAGTTCCGCCTTCTTGGCGTCGGCGGCGCCGGAATCCGGGTACGCGCCGACCTGCAACACGTAACTGCCCTTCGAAGAGGACGGCGTTTCACTTGCGCTCGCGACGGCCGGTGCAGTCGTACTGGCGTTGTTGGCGGTTGCGGCCTTCTGCTGCTCCGCCTTGGCCATCGCGGACAGCTCCGCGTTCGGGATCACGACTTCCTTCTCCGGCAGTACCTTGTAGAAGTCGAACTGCGACGCGCTGGACGCCGCGCTGCTGCTGGCCGCGATGCCGGGCGAACTACCCTGTTGCGCGACCGCATTGGGATTGGCCTGCGGCTGGTCGGTGCGGCGCAGGCTGGGCATGCCGCGATACGCAAGCGCCATCACGATGCCGCCCACCACGACGCCCGCCAGGAACAAGGCCCAGCCCGGAAAGGCCGCGCTGCCATTGCGCACTGCTTGTCGATTGTTGCGAGTTGCCACTGCCAGTCCTCGTGCATGTGCCGATGCGACCCATGGACGGGTCGCATCGGCCGTTCTTCAGATGATGCGAATCGTCACATCGTTTGCGGCGCCGACACGCCCAGCATAGCGAGTCCGTTGGCGAGCACCAGCCGCGTGGCATACGCCAGCGCGACGCGTGCGTTGCGCACGCCCTCGTCGTCCACCAGGAATTGTTCGGCGTTGTACCAGACGTGGAACGCGCCAGCCAGCTCGCGCAGGTATTGCGCCAGCAGGTGCGGTTCGCGGTTGTCGGCCGCGGCTTCGACGATTTCCGGAAAGCGCGAGATTTCCACCATCACGTCGCGTGCGTGCCCGCCCTGCAGCCGGTCGAGGTGCTTCAGCGCCTCGCGCTGTTCGAAGACGATGGAGCGCTCGTGCATCTGCCGTTGCACCGAACACACCCGCGCGTGCGCGTACTGGATGTAGTAGACCGGGTTGTCGTTGGTCTGCGCGCGTGCGAGGTCGATGTCGAACACCAGCTGCGAATCGCTCTTGCGCGCGATCAGGAAATAGCGCGTGGCGTCCAGGCCGGCCATGTCGATCAGGTAGCGCAGCGTGACGTAGCTGCCGGCGCGCTTGGAAATCTTCACTTCCTCGCCACCCTTCACCACGGTCACCATCTGGTGCAGGACGTATTCGGGCCAGTCTTTCGGAATGCCGATGTCGAGCGCCTGCAGTCCGGCGCGCACGCGCGCGAGCGAGCCGTGGTGGTCGGCGCCCAGTTCGGTGACCGCACGCTTGTAGCCGCGCTCCCATTTCGACAGGTGGTAGGCGACGTCCGGCACGAAATACGTGTAGGTGCCGTCGGACTTCCGCATCACGCGGTCCTTGTCGTCGCCGAACCCGGTCGCGCGCAACCACAACGCGCCGTCTGCTTCGTACGAATGCCCCTCTGCGCCGATACGATCGACCACCTGCTGCACCTTGGCATCGGTGTACAGCGAGGACTCGAGGAAGTACACGTCGAACACGACGCCGAAGGCGCGCAGGTCCTCGTCCTGTTCGCGGCGTAGCCACGCCACCGCGAAATGGCGGATCGCGTCGAGGTCATCCGGGTCCCTCGACGCGGTGACACGATCGCCACCGGCCTCGACCGTGGCGCCGCCGAGGAAATCCCTCGCGACATCACGGATGTAGTCGCCGCGATAGCCATCCGCGGGCCAGCGCGGATCCTCGGGCTCGATGCCCTTGATGCGCGCCTGCACCGACAGCGCGAGATTCTGGATCTGCGCGCCGGCGTCGTTGTAGTAATACTCGCGATAGACCTTCCAGCCGGTCGCCGAGAACAGCCTCGACAAGGTGTCGCCGATCGCGGCGGCACGTGCGTGGCCGACGTGCAGCGGGCCGGTGGGGTTGGCCGAAACGAATTCCACGCCCACCGCACGGCCTGCGCCGGATTTGCCGTGCCCGTAATGGGCGCCTTCGTGCAGGACGCGCCGGATTTCCTCGTGCCAGGCGGCATCGGTAAGGAAAAAGTTGATGAAGCCGGGGCCGGCGATCTCGACTTTCGCAACCAGGGGATTGGCTGGCAGCGCCGCGACAATCGCGGTGGCGAGGTCGCGCGGCTTCTTGCCGGCCTTCTTCGCGAGCAACATCGCCACGTTGCAGGCGAAATCCCCGTGCTCGCGCGAGCGGGTGCGCTCGATGACGAAATCGGGCGCCGGTGCTTCCAGCAGGCCGTCCCGATGCAAGCGGTCCAGGGCGTGTTCGAGGAGCTCGTGGAGGGCGTCTTTCACGGAAACGAAAAGGTTGCAGGTGGCGACCTGCCATCGTAGCGCAGTGGCGCATCCCGACCAAACAAGCAGTTGTGGATAACTCGGTGGACAGCCGTGGATGATGCCCGCGAGGGGCGCCAACCGCATCGCCGTTTCGTCGCTGGTCAGAAAGAAAATTCTTTTACTTTCATTTGTTTATTTTTATTTTAACGAAAGCACACTAAAAGAAGCTGTCAAGCGCTTGTGATCAGGCGTTGTGCATAACTGATTGCAAGAGTGGTGCGGCCTGGCGCTCGTTTCATCCGCCAACATGGGGAAGTATTTGAAGAACCGTTGCGAGCGAACAACGCCATCCATGGCGAAAGGGCTCGGTGATGGCGTGACGTCGACCAGATCGGCGAGACTGCCGATCTCGACGCCCAAGGCGGCCAGCAGGGCAGGCTACATGGATGGAGGGGCTCTTCAAATCAATCCGCGCGCAGCCATCGACGTCGGTTCGCCCGCGCCAACCACCAGGTGGTCCAGCACCCGCACGCCCACCAGCTGCAACGCGTCGCGCAGCTGGCGCGTGATGTTGCGGTCCGCGGCCGAGGGTTCGGCGACACCCGACGGATGGTTGTGCGCCAGGATCACCGCCGCCGCGTTGTGCTTGAGCGAGGCGCGCACGACTTCGCGCGGGTGCACCGACGCGCCGTCCAGCGTGCCGCGGAACAATTCCTCGAACGCCAGCACGCGATGGCGGTTGTCGAGGAACAGGCAGGCGAAGACTTCGTAGGGCTTGTGCGCGAGTTGCGCTTTCAGGAACGCAGCGCTGTCGCGAGGGCTCGTCAACGCGGTGCGCCCAGCCAACTCTTCACCCAGGCAGCGCCGCGCCAATTCCAGCGCGGCGACAAGGCGTGCGCGCTTCGCCGGCCCCAACCCCGGCACGCCGGCCAGATCGCGCGCGAGCAACGCGTTCAGGCCGCCCGCATGCGCAAGCAGGTCGCGCCCCATGTCGACGGCGCTGGCACCGCGCACGCCGCTGCCCAAAAGGACCGCCAGCAACTCGGCCGGCGTCAGCGCGGCACCGCCGCGGGCCAGCAGTTTTTCGCGCGGACGTTCGTCCTCGGGCCAGTCACGTATGCTCATCGCGTACCCCCTTCCTGCCGGCATTCAGCATGCCCGCCTTGCAACAACGCGTGCAGCGGAATGGCCGTGCGATTCGGGTAAGCTAATCGCCGGTTTGCCTGTCAGCGGATGCCGACATGAATGCCACGCAACCTCGTCCCGGCGAACACAAACATGTCCTGCTCGGCGTCTCGGGGGGCATCGCCGCCTACAAGGCGTGCGAGGTCGTGCGCCGCCTGCGCGACGCGGGCGCCGAGGTGCGCGTGGTACTCACCGAGAACGCCGCACGCTTCGTCACGCCGTTGACGTTCCAGGCGCTCTCGGGCCAGCCGGTGCGCCACGGCCTGTGGGATGCAGAAGCCGAAATGGGCATGGGACACCTTGAACTGGCGCGCTGGGCCGAAGCGGTGCTGATCGCCCCGGCCTCGGCCGACACGCTGGCCAAACTCGCGCACGGTTTCGCCGACGACCTGCTCTCGACGTTGTGCCTTGCAACCACCGCGCCGCTCGCCGTGGCGCCAGCCATGAACCACCGCATGTGGCTGCACCCGGCCACGCAGGCGAATGTCGCCACCCTGCGCGCACGTGGCGTCGCGATCCTCGGGCCCGCGAACGGACCGCTCGCGGAGGGCGAATCGGGACCCGGCCGGATGCTGGAACCACAGCAGCTGGTGCAGGCGCTCGCCATCCCGGGCGGCACGCATGTTGCGTGAGGACGCACTCGCCGGCGTGAAAGTCGTGATCGACGCCGGACCGACCTACGAAGACATCGACCCGGTGCGGTTCATCGGCAACCGCAGCTCGGGCAAGATGGGTTTCGCCGTTGCCGAAGCCGCCGCGCGTGCCGGCGCCGACGTCACGCTGGTCGCGGGCCCCGTCGCGCTTTCGACGCCGCCCGGCGTCGCCCGCCGCGTGGACGTGCGCAGTGCCCTGCAGATGCGCGACGCAGTGATGCGCGCGGTGGAAGGCGCCGACATCTTCATCGCCACCGCGGCGGTAGCCGATTGGCGCGTCGCCGATTACAGCGCGCGCAAGATCAAGAAGGGTCCGGCCGGAGCGCCGGTGCTGGAACTGGTCGAGAACCCCGACATCCTCGCCGAAGTCGCGGCGCGCAATCCGCGTCCTTTCGTCGTCGGTTTCGCCGCGGAGACCGATCATGTCGTCGAACACGCGCACGAAAAACTGGTGCGCAAGAAACTCGATCTGGTGGCCGCCAATCGCGTCGACGAAAACACCGGGATCGGCGCCGACGACAACGCGCTGGAGTTGATCTGGATCGGAGGCAGCGAAACCCTGCCGCACGCGCCGAAGCCAGTACTGGCGCGCGCGCTGGTGGCGCGCATCGCTGCCCACTACCACGCACGGAAACACGCATGAATCCATCGCAACAAGCGGTCCCGGTCGAGCTGAAGCGCCTCGATGCGCGCCTCGGCGATTCCATCCCGTTGCCTGCCTACGCCACCGATGGCAGCGCGGCGATGGATTTGCGCGCGGCGCCCGAAAGCGCCATCACGCTCGCGCCGGGCGACAGCACGCTGGTTCCGACCGGCCTTGCTATCCACATCGGCGACCCCGGCTGGTGCGCGCTGATCCTGCCGCGCTCAGGCCTGGGCCACAAGCACGGCCTGGTGCTGGGCAACCTCACCGGCCTGATCGACGCCGATTACCAGGGCCCCCTGATGATTTCATGCTGGAACCGCGGCAACGTGGCATTTACCATCCAGCCGGGTGACCGCATCGCGCAGTTGCTGGTGACGCCGGTGGCGCGCGTCGCGTGGCGCATGGTCGATGATTTCGCGGCAAGCGCGCGCGGCATCGGCGGATTTGGCTCGACAGGGGTCGCATGACAGACAACGATTCGACCGCCAGCAAGGCTTCCAACGCCCAGCAAATGCAGGCCGCCGCGCGTGCCGTCCGCGCGCGCTTCAGCCTGCGCCGCGGCATCGCTGCGGTGGTGGCCGACCTGTTGCTCGCGCTCGGCACCCTGCTGGTGCTGTTCGGCTTGTTCATGGGCTGGCAGGCTTGGTTGACGTGGCGCCAGGCCAACGCCGCGCAGGCCCTGGTGCAGGCAAGACAGGATGCCGCGCAAAAGATCGCGCTGATCATTGCGGAACGGCGCGCGCAAGTCGTCAAGGCACTTTCGCAACCCGCGCTGGTCGCCGAACTCGCCGCCAACGACGACGCGCCGGCACGCGCCGCGGCCGCGCAGACCGTCAAGGCGGAAATCAAAGATGCTTCCGGCGTGACGCTGTACAGCCCGCAATTGAACGAAGTGCTGCACGGCAACCTCGCGCAACTCGGTTACGCGCGTGCGGCGCAGCTGATGTCCAGCCTGAGCGAAGACGATGTCGGCCCTGCGCAATCACCGGCCCCGCGTGTCGTGAGTTTCGCGGGCCCGGTCATGGGTGCGGATGGCAAGCCGTTGGCCTTCGCGACGATCGATTTTCCAGATTCGGCGCTGCGTGGCGTGTTGCAGTCCCTGCAGGTAAGCGCAGGAAGGGTGGACCTCCGGCAAAGCAACAAATCCGGCGACATCGTGCTGGCCGGCGCGGGCCAGGACGGTTTGTCGACCGCCGACGACGCCAGCGTACCGGTGGCGCACAGCTTGTACAGCATCGCCTCGGCACCCCCGGAATTCTGGCTGCCGATCACCCGATCGTTTGTCACCGCCCTGGTATTGGCGATCATCACGCTTCTGCTTGGTGCTGGCGCGCTGTGGCTGCGTCCACGCGCACGCGCGCGCCTCGGCGGCGCGCCGCTTGAGGATGAACCCGCGCTGGCCGACGTGATCGCCGCCGCACCGCCGAAATCCACACCGTCCCCGGCCACGAAACCCGCGGCGGAAGCGGCGGCACCGGCGCACGCGTCGGCGCAGCATGACCCCATTCCCGACCGCAGCATTTTCCGTGCATACGACATTCGCGGCGTGGTCGGACAAACGCTGACCGAAGGCGTCGCACGCCAGCTCGGCCGTGCGATCGGCAGCGCGGTACGCGACAAGGAGCTTTCCGAAATCGTGGTAGGTCGCGATGGGCGCCTGTCCGGCCCGATGCTCTCCGGTGCGCTGATCGAGGGCTTGCGCGCCGCCGGCGTGGACGTGATCGACATCGGCGCGGTCCCGACGCCGGTCAGTTATTTCGCCGCCTACCAACTCAACACCGGCTCGTGCGTCTCGGTGACCGGCAGCCACAATCCGCCCGACTACAACGGATTCAAGGTCGTGATCGGCGGCGAAACGCTGGCCGAGGACGCGATCCAGGATTTGCACCAGCGCATCGTGGACGGCCGCCTCGCCGAAGGCCACGGGTCACTGCGCCAATACGACATCACCGGCGAATACATCGAGCGCATCGCCTCCGACATCCAGACCGGGCGCGCGCTGAAGGTGGTCGTCGATTGCGGCAACGGCATCGCCGGCGAAACCGCGCCGGGCGTTGTACACGCGATCGGCTGCGAACCCATTCCGTTGTACTGCGACGTGGACGGCAATTTTCCTAACCATCATCCCGACCCCTCCGAACCGAAGAACCTCGCAGACCTGATCCTGACGGTCAGGAAAACGGGCGCGGATGTCGGCCTCGCGTTCGACGGCGACGGTGACCGGCTCGGCGTCGTCACGAAGGACGGCGAAATCATCTACCCCGATCGCGTGCTGATGCTGTTCGCGCAGGACGTACTCACCCGCAACCCGGGCGCGACGATCCTGTACGACGTGAAGTGCACCGGACACCTGCAGCCGTTGATCCTGAAGGCCGGCGGCAGCCCGCTGATGTGGAAGACCGGGCACTCGCTGATCAAGGCCAAGATGAAGGAAACCGGCGCGCAACTCGCCGGGGAGATGAGCGGGCACTTCTTCTTCCGCGAACGCTGGTACGGTTTCGACGACGGCGTTTACGCAGCCGCGCGGCTGCTGGAAATCCTGGCAGACGATCCGGAAGGCCGCACGCCGGAAGAAATCTTCGCGGCGCTGCCGAAGGGCGTCTCGACGCCCGAGCTGCACATCCAGATGCAGGAAGGCCAGAACCATCCCTTCATCGCGCGCTTCCGTGAACGTGCGCAGTTCGACGGCGCGCGCATCACCACCATCGATGGCCTGCGCGCGGATTGGCCCGACGGCTGGGGCCTGGTGCGCGCGTCCAACACCACGCCGGTGCTGGTGCTGCGCTTCGACGCCGACAACGCCACCGCGCTGAAACGCATCCAGGATGCTTTCCGCGCGCAGATCCTGGCGTGCGACGACACGCTGCAGTTGCCGTTCTGACCTTTCGCCCGCAGCCGCAGATCGAGATCGCGGGGACCGAACGACTACCGCGCCCCGGACGACACGCCGAACGGCATGTCCGGCCGATCAGCGTGCACCACGGCCGAACAGCACGACTTCCACCGTCTGGATCAGGATGGCGAGGTCGAACGCGAAATTGTGGTTCTTCACGTAGAACAGGTCGAACTTCAGCTTCTCCACCGCATCCTCGAACGAAGACCCGTAGGGATAGCGCAGCTGCGCCCAGCCGGTCAGGCCCGGTTTCACGCAGTGCCGCAACGAGTAGTAGCGGATGCGCGTATTGAAGTCGTCCACGAACTGCGGCCGTTCCGGCCGCGGGCCGATGATGCTCATGTCGCCGCGCAGCACGTTCCACAGCTGCGGCAACTCGTCCAATCGGGTCTTGCGGATGAAGCGGCCGACGCGGGTCACGCGATCATCATTCTTGGTCGCCCAGCGCGCCACGCCATCGCATTCGGCGTCGGTGCACATACTGCGGAACTTGATCACCCGGAACGGCTTGCCGTATTCACCGACGCGCTCTTGCCGATAGAGGATCGGCGCACCGCTGCCGGATTCCAGCCTGATCGCCAGGGTCGTCAACAGCATGAACGGCCACGCCACAAGCCCTACCAGCGAGGCCATCGCCACATCGAAGGTGCGCTTGACGGTGCGCCGCACGGGCGAGATGTTGAAGCCGTCGGAGAACACCAGCCACGACGGGTTGGTGAGGTCCATCTTGATCTTGCCGGCCTCGCGTTCGAAGAATTCAGCCAGTTCCGTCACCGCCACGCCGTGCTGCTTGCATTCCAGCAGCGCATCCACCGGCAGGGTGCCACGACGGTCGTCTGGACCCACCACGATCTCCTCCGCACCGAGCCGGGCAACCCATTGGCACAAGGAGGTGTCGGGGTGCAGCAGGGAGGTCGGCGGCACCGTGACCGGATCCGCCCCGATCGGCACGTAGCCCAGGATCTTGAAACCGCGTTGGTCGGTCTTGCGGCGCATCTTGCCGAACACCTCGGCGGCACGCTCGCCGGCACCCAGCATCACTACGCGCCGCTTGAACAGGTCGGCATCCACGAAACCCAGGAACAGCACGCGCCACAGCGCCAGCACCAGATAACCGAGCACCAGCGTGATGCCAAGGACGCCGCGGCCGATGTAGGTGGCAGGAAGTGCGTAATAAAGCACCATCAGTGCGACGCCACCCAACACAAAGGCCACGCCCTGGCGACTGAGGCGTCCCAGCCAGCCGGCGCGCAGGTGCACCTGGTACAAGCCCAGGGCCGCCATCGCCAGAATCAATACCACCGCAACCAGCGGCGCGCGCCAATGCAGGGCGCTCCCAAATGCCGCCTGGGTGGTCATGTCACCCCAATAGCGCAAGACCACTGCCGCGTAGACACAACCGACCAGCAGGGTGAACTCGACCAGCACAAGCAGCAACTGCCACCTGAGCGCGCGTTGTCGAAATAACCGGAACATGGGATGCTCCTTGCATTTGCCGCCTCGCGCCGATGCAGGCTGCCGTGAGGGGCGACACTTATACTACAAATGTGACGCAGTTCAAATTTCAAGGGAATGCTGAATAGTCCTGCACAAAGCGTGCCGCAGCGGCCCGCTGATCAGGGAATCGCCGCCCCTTTGCACCCAAACCCCTGTATCTTTACGTTTTTTGGCCTCACGGCAGGTGCAGAACCATGTGTGGAATCGTTGCCGGCTGCACCCAACGCGACGTCGTCCCCATCCTGCTGGCGGGGCTGCACGCCCTCGAATACCGCGGGTACGACTCGGCGGGCCTGGCGGTACTGGACGACGGACAACTGAGTCGCCTGCGGGCGCCGGGCAAGGTGTCCGGCCTGGATGCGCTGTGGCAGGCGTCGCCGACCCACGGGCGCACCGGCATCGCGCACACCCGCTGGGCCACCCATGGCGCGCCCAACGAGGCCAACGCGCACCCGCACGTATCGCGCGATACGGTGGCGGTGGTGCACAACGGGATCATCGAGAACCACGCGGAATTGCGCGAGGAGCTGAAGGCCGCCGGCTACGTCTTCACCTCCGACACGGACACCGAAGTCATCGCGCACCTCGTCCACAAGCTGGTGGCCGAGGGCAAGCCGTTGCGCGAAGCGGTCAGCGATGCCACCCGCCGCCTGCGCGGCGCCTATGCGATCGCGGTGCTGCATCGCGACCATCCCGGCCACGTGGTCGGCGCGCGCCGCGGCAGTCCGCTGTGCGTGGGCGTCGGCATCGGCGAGCACTTCCTCGGTTCCGACGTGCAGGCGCTGATCCAGGTCACCAACCGCATCGTGTACTTGGAAGAAGGCGACGTGGTGGAGATCACGCCGGACGCGCTGGCGATCGAGGCCGCCGACGGCTCGCCGGTCACGCGCAAGCTGCGCGAGAGCGACCTTTCGATGGACGCGGTCGAGCGCGGCCAGTTCCGCCACTACATGCTGAAGGAAATCTTCGAGCAGCCGGGCGCGGTCGCCAATACGCTGGAAGGCCGCATCGCCGACAACCACATCCTGCCCAACATCTTCGGCGTCGACGCGGACGCGTTGCTGGAGCGCGTGCGCCACGTGCACATCGTCGCCTGCGGCACCAGCTACCACGCCGGCATGGTCGCGCGTTACTGGCTGGAAGGCATCGCCGGCGTCCCGTGCAGCGTCGAAGTCGCCAGCGAATACCGTTATCGCAACGTGGTGGTGATGCCCGACACCTTGTTCCTCGCGATCTCGCAGTCGGGCGAAACGGCCGACACGCTGGCGGCGCTGCGCGAGGGCCGCGAGCGCGGCTACCTCGGTTCGTTCGCGATCTGCAACGTGCCGGAATCGAGCCTGGTGCGCGAATCCGATCTCACGCTGATGACCCGCGCCGGCCCCGAAATCGGCGTCGCGTCCACCAAGGCGTTCACCACCCAATTGAGCGCATTGGCGTTGCTGGTGCTGGAGCTCGCCCGCCTGCGCGGCATCGACCCCGGCCGGCTGGCTCCGCTG
>DATEKI010000245.1:0-2419 GCA_035277545.1 Rhodanobacteraceae bacterium
GGCCTGCCTTCTCGATCGGCTGGCAATGCAGCGATCATGGACGATCGCATAAAAATGGTAGGCTAATGGGTCCCCGTGTCCCGTTGCGACCCATGACGCGCATCATCGCCATCGCCAACCAGAAGGGCGGCGTCGGCAAGACCACCACCGCCGTGAACCTGGCTGCCGCGCTCGCGGAGACCAAGCGTCGCGTGCTGCTGGTGGATCTGGATCCGCAGGGCAACGCGACGTCATCGGCGGGCATCGACAAGCGCGCGGCCAAACCGAACGGCTGCGAAGTATTGCTGGAAGAAGCGCCGATCGAGGACGCCATCATCCCCACCGAGGCCGGGTTCGACCTGCTGCCTGGCAACCGCGACCTCACCGCGGCGGAGATCAAGCTGGCCGATGCAATCGCCCGCGAGCAGAGGCTCAAGGAACAACTGGCCAAACTGGGCGACCGCTACGCGATCATCCTGATCGACTGCCCGCCCTCGCTGCACCTGCTCACGCTGAATGCGCTGGCCGCCGCCGACAGCGTGCTGATTCCGGTGCAGTGCGAATCGATGGCGCTGGAAGGCCTGACCGACCTTCTCGACACGGTCAAGGCCGTGCGCAAGCGGCTCAATCCCCAACTCGAGGTCGAAGGGTTGCTGCGCACGATGTTCGACGTGCGCACCGCGCTCGGCAACGACGTGTCGGGCGAACTCACCAAGCATTTCGGCGACAAGGTGCTGCACTCGGTGGTGCCGCGCAACGTGCGCCTGGCCGAAGCGCCGAGCCACGGCAAACCGATCAATCTTTACGATCGCGAGTCGCGGGGAGCGATCGCCTACCTCGGGCTCGCGGGCGAAATGATCCGCAAGCTGGGACTGGGCACCGCCCGCACTGCCGAAGCGGCGCCCGCCGCCACGCCCGCCAAGCCGAACCCGCTGCCGAACTCACCACGCACGCCCATCATGAAGGTATCGGCATGAGCGCCGCCAAACGCCGGGGCCTCGGTTCCCGCGACCTCGACGTATTGCTGGGCAACCCGGACGCCGATGCCGCGCCGGAAGCCGCGGGCGAAACGCTGGGAAGCCTTCCGGTCACATCGATCCGCGCGGGCCAATACCAGCCGCGCCACCATTTCGATGAAGCTGCGCTGGACGAGCTGGCCGCGTCGATCAAGGCGCAGGGCCTGATCCAGCCGATCGTGGTGCGCGATGTCGGGCGCGGCCAATATGAATTGATCGCTGGCGAACGTCGCTGGCGCGCGGCGAAGAAGGCGGGCCTCGCCGAAATTCCCGCCGTGATCCGCGACATCCCCGCGCAGTCGGCGCTGGCGGTCGCGCTGATCGAGAACATCCAGCGCGAAGAACTGACCGCGATGGAGGAAGCGCACGCGCTGCGCCGGCTGATCGACGAATTCAAGTTGAGCCAGCAACAGGCCGCCGATGCGGTCGGCCGTTCGCGCGCGGCGGTCACCAACCTGTTGCGCCTGCTGGAGCTGCCCGCAACGATCCGCGAGCTGCTCGACGACGGCCGCATCGAGATGGGCCACGCGCGCGCGCTGCTGACGCTTCCCGCGCCGCGCGCGATCGCGCTGGCCGAAAAAGCGGCCGACCAGGGCTGGTCGGTGCGCGAACTGGAACAGGCAGTGCGCCTGGCGCAATTGCCGAAATCGTCCGGCAAGACGCAATCGCGCGACGTGGACCCCGACGTTGCCGCGCTGGAGCGCGAACTTTCCGACGCGCTCGGCACCCGCGTCCAGATCGCGCAGGGGCGCGGCGGGCGCGGCAAACTGGTGATCAACTACCACAGCGCCGACGCGCTGGAAGGCATCCTCGAGAAGCTTCGCTGATATTCACCCTCTTCCGCAGAAAGGGGGCGGCGCGCAGTGCCGGGGGGATGCCACCGCGCGAGGACATTCCCCGCCGCATCGGCGATAATCGCCGCTCTCCCCCGCGGCAAGGCACCCTGCATGCCAGAACTGTCCGTGGTCGTGCCCGTGTTCAACGAGCGCGACAACATTCCGCCGCTGCTCGCCGAGATCGCCGCCGCGTTGCGCGGGAAGACCGACTACGAGGTCGTCTACGTCGACGATGCCAGTTCCGACGATTCGCTCGATGTGCTGACAGCGGAGCGTGCGAAGCACCCCGAGCTGCGCATCGTGCGGCACCTCCGGCAGAGCGGCCAGAGCACCGCGATCCGGAACGGCGTGCGCGCGGCGCGTGGCGCGTGGATCGCGACCCTCGACGGCGACGGCCAGAACAATCCCGCGGATATTCCCAAATTGATCGAAGCGCGCAAGACCGCCGGCGCGAAGGTGAAGCTGTTCGCCGGCTGGCGCACCACGCGCCGCGACAGCTTCAACAAGCGCATTTCCTCGAAGATCGCCAACGGCGTGCGTTCGCGCATGCTGCGCGACGCGACGCCCGACACCGGCTGCGGCCTGAAA
>DATEKI010000246.1:0-8507 GCA_035277545.1 Rhodanobacteraceae bacterium
CGTGACCAACGACGACACCCATACGCCCGCCGCGCCTTATCAACTCGTCAACAACGACTACAGCCTGCTCGACGCCAGCGACGTGGTCTTCATCGACATGCCCGGCACCGGCTTCGGTCGCCTGCTGCCGCAGGGCAAGGATGACGCCGCACGCGCCGCCGACCGCAAGGAACTGATCAAGAAGATCTGGGGTGTCGATGGCGACGCGCAGGCGTTCTCGCGTTTCATCACGCAGTTCCTGTCGAAGTACGGCCGCTGGAATTCGCCCAAGTACCTGTTCGGCGAAAGCTACGGCACCACGCGTTCGGCGGTGCTCGCGGGCATCCTGGAAGAACGGGACAACATCGACCTCAACGGCGTGATCCTGCTGTCGCAGATTCTGAACTTCGGCACCAGCATCGACGGACCGCAAGGCGATCCGGGCAACGACCTGCCGTACGTGCTGGCGCTGCCGACCTATTCCGCCACCGCGTGGTACCACCACAAGCTGCCGAAGTATGACGGCGAAAAGCTCGGGCAACTGTTGAAGGATTCCATCGCGTTCGCCAAGGGCGAATACCGCGACGCGCTGTACGCGGGCTCCACGCTCGATCCGGCGAAAGAGAAGGCGGTGGCGGAAAAGCTGCATGAATTCACCGGCCTGCCGGTCGCGTACCTGCTCAAGGCCAACCTGCGAGTCAGCGGCGGCATGTTCGAACACGAACTGCAGATCAACGACGACCTCGCCACCGGCCGCCTCGACACGCGCTTCTCCGGCCCCGAGATGGATCCGATGTCGAAGGAATCGGAATACGACCCGCAGTCGGCCGCGATCAGTTCCGCTTACGTGTCGGCGTTCAACGACTACGTGCGCAACGACCTGAAGTTCGGGCAGGACCTGAAGTATCGCCCCGATGTGTACGGCGCCGGCGACTTCAACTGGGACATGAAGCACCGCACCCCGGGCGCACCGCCGTGGGACGACGGTTCGGGCACGCTCAACGTGATGGTCGACCTCGCCGATGCAATGAAGTACAACCCGAACCTCAAGGTGATGTTGAACGGCGGTTTCTACGACCTCGCGACGCCGTTCTACGCCGCGATCTACGAGGAAGACCACCTTCCGATCCCGCAGAACCTGCGCAAGAACATCACCTATGCGTTCTACCCGTCCGGCCACATGGTGTACGCGCACATCCCGTCGCTGAAGATGCTGCACGACAACGTCGCCGCGTTCATCGACGCCACCGACAACCAGGGCAACGGCAAATAGCTTTTCCAGAGGCCTGTCGGCGTCAACAGACCCCAGACTCGGCAATGCTGCAACCGGCGCGATGAAAGTCGCGCCGGTTTTTCTTGCCTGCCGCAAACATGACTTTCGGGGTATGCCGCTCCCGACGGGTGCGTGCATACTCGAACGGCTCCGGTGCGCCCAGCGCCGGCCCTCACTTTCCAGACCACCCGGGGATCCCATGAAAGCCAACCGCCTTGCCGTCGCCCTCGCCTCGCTGCTGTTGTGCAGCGCGCCCGCTTTCGCCGCCGCGCCGCCATCCAGCGCCAGCAGCTCCGAGCAAGCCGGCTCGGGCAAGAGCGATCAAACCGAATCGCTGATCCAGAAGCTGTCGCAGCCCTTGTCCTCCACCACCCACGGCACCGTCACCGTCGAAGGCAAGGCCATCAGCTACGAAGCCGTCGCCGGCACGCTGGTGCTCGACGGGACCGGCATCAACGAAGGCACGCCGCAGGTGGCGATGAGCTACGTCGCCTACTTCAAGCAAGGCGCCGACCCCTCGAAGCGCCCGGTCACCTTCATCTACAACGGTGGCCCGGGTTCCTCGACGGTGTGGCTGCACATGGGCGCGTGGGGCCCGCAGCGCGTCGTCACCAACGACGACACGCACACGCCCGCCGCGCCGTACCAGCTGGTCAACAACGATTACAGCCTGCTGGATGCCAGCGACCTCGTGTTCATCGACATGCCGGGCACCGGCTTCGGCCGCCTGCTTGCCCAGGGCAAGGACGACGCCGCGCGCGAGAAGAGCCACAAGGCACTGGCCAAGGAATACTGGGGCATCGATGGCGACGCGCAGGCGTTCTCGCGTTTCATCACGCAGTTCCTGTCGAAGTACAACCGCTGGAACTCGCCCAAGTTCCTGTTCGGAGAAAGCTACGGCACCACGCGCTCGGCGGTGCTGTCGAACGTGCTGCAGACGCAATACAACGTCGACCTCAACGGCGTGATGCTGCTGTCGCAAATCCTCAATTTCTCGCTCAGCATCGACGGCGCCAACATGAATCCGGGCGTGGACATGTCCTACGTGCTGGCGTTGCCGACCTACACCGCGACCGCGTGGTACCACCACAAATTGCCGAAGTACAACGGCGGCGGGCTTGCGCCGCTGCTGAAGGAGGCGACCCACTGGGCCACCACCGATTACGAGCAGGCGCTGGCAGCGGGTTCGACATTGAGCGCGGAGAAGAAACAGCAGATCGCGCAGAAATTGAGCGACTACACCGGCCTGCCGGTCGCCTACCTGCTGAAGGCCGACCTGCGCGTCACCGGCGGCATGTTCGAGCACGAACTGCAGAACGGTACGGACACCACCACCGGGCGCCTCGACACCCGGTTTTCGGGTCCGACGATGGATCCTCTCGGCAAGAGCTCCGACTACGACCCGCAGTCCGCGGCGATCAGCTCGGCGTACGTGTCGGCGTTCAACAACTACGTGCGCAATGACCTGAAGTTTGGCGACGGCATGACCTTCCGGCCTTCCGTGTACGGCGCCGACGACTTCCACTGGGACTGGAAACACATGGCGCCGGGCCAGCGCTTCTCGCGCGGCGGCACACCCAACGTGATGCTCGACCTCGCGGTGGCGATGAAATACAACCCGAACATGAAAGTGAAACTGTTCGGCGGTTTCTACGACCTCGCGACGCCGTTCTACACCGCGGTGTACGAGATGGAGCACCTGCCGATCCCGCCATCGCTGCAGAAGAACATTTCCTACGCGTTCTTCCCGTCGGGCCACATGGTGTACGCGCACATCCCGTCGCTGAAGCAACTGCACGACGACGCCGCGGCCTTCATCGAGGCGAACGACAACCAGGGCAAGTAGGGCGGGTCCTGACCCGCCTTCGTTGCGCATTCGAAGTGGCGGGAGGAAACCCGCCCTGCGTGACCATCGACCGGCGCGATGCGAATCGCGCCGGTTTTTCACGCCCGGTCCTTGTGCCACGCATCATCGCCTACAATGCCCGCACCTGGGGAATACTTCGTGCGCGTGCCCGAACTTCACGTCAAGCGTTACCTGATCACCGGCCTGCTGGCCTTCATCCCGGTGTGGATCACCTGGGTGGTGTTCAAGTTCGTGTTCACGCTGCTCGCAGGCGTGGGCGGGCCGCTGGTGACGGGCATCATCGAGCTGATCGGCCTCGGTGCCCCGCGTGCCGCGCAGGAGTTGCATCGCGACTGGGTGGTTTCGATCATTGCATTCGTCATCACGATCCTCGCGCTGTACCTGCTCGGCTGGCTGTCCACCCGCGTGCTCGGCCGGCGCATCCTCGGCACCATCGACAAACTTCTCGAACGCATCCCGCTGGTCCACACGATCTACGGCGGCGTCAAGAAACTGATGACGCTGATGCGCAACAAGCCTGGCGGCACGCAGCGCGTGGTACTGATCGATTTTCCCTCGCCGCAGCTGAAGTCGATCGGATTCGTCACGCGCACTTTCATCGACGCGAGCGGCCGCGAAATCGCCGCGGTGTACGTGCCGACCACGCCCAATCCCACCGGCGGTTACCTCGAACTGGTGCCGACCGAACGCCTGATCGCCACCGACTGGTCGATGGACCAGGCCATGGCCTTCATCGTGTCCGGCGGTGCGGTCGGACCGGAGAACCTGCCGGACGTGGAAGGCGCCAGCCCACGGCCTGTTCCGGTTGAACGGATCGCGCCGTGAACGGCGCCGCGGATGGCGGCGCCCAAATGGACGCGCGTTGTTTTCTCGCGCTGCTTCCCGACGATGCAAGCCGGGCGGGGTTGCAGCGTTGCCGTGAATCGCTGGAACGCGTCAATTCCGGCGCGCCGCGCGGGATGCGCTGGGTGGAACCTGCCGCGCTGCACCTGACCCTGCGCTTCCTGGGCGCATCCGGCAGCGCGCAAATCGATTACTTCAAGCACATGCTGCCGACGCTTGCGCACGCGTTGCCGGCAATCGACGCACGCCGCTACGGCATCTGGCCCAACCGCGCGCGGCCACGCCTCCTGGTGCTGGAACTGGAAGCGGACGCCACGCTGTCGCGCCTTGCCGAAGAATGCGAAATGCACGCGCGCAAGGCCGGCTTTGCGCCTGAACCGCACGACTTCCGCGCCCACGTCACGCTGGCGCGGCTGCGTCCGGGCTGTGCGCTCGGTATCCTGCCCAATCCGCCGCCCGCAATCACCTTCGACGCGCTCGCGCTGATGCGCAGCACGCTCGCGCAACCTGCCGCGACGTATACGGAACTTGCGCACGCAAAGTTGGCCGGCAGCCATTGATTCGAACCCCTCTCCCTTCGGGAGAACCCCCATCCATGGTCAAGAACTCCATGGTGGCGCGCAGCGCCGGGTGAGGGTTCGGTCCTGCGATGCGGCCCTCACCCTTGCCCCTCTTCCGAAGGGAGAGCGGAAAACGGCACGGCGCACGCGCTACACAACAACGCGCGTACCAGGCATGGGCAGCGTCACCTTGCTGCCCCACTTCGATTTCAGTTCGTCCGCGAGTTTCGAGCGGCCGGGATCCTCGCCGTGCACGAGGCACACCGGTGGATGACCCGCAATCTTGCCATACCACGTGGACAAGCCTTCCTTGTCCGCGTGCGCCGACAAGCCGCCCACCGTGTGCACCTGCGCGCGCACCGGAATGTCGTCGCCGAACAGGCGCACGTGCTTCGCGCCCTGCACGATCAACCGTCCCAGCGTGCCATTGGCCTGGTAGCCGACGAACACGATGTGCGCGGCCGGGTTGGCGAGGTTGTGGCGCAGGTGGTGGCGGATGCGGCCGCCGTTGCACATGCCCGAGCCGGCGATGATCACGGCGTGGTCGCGGACGTCGTTGATCTTGCGCGAGGCTTCGACATCGGCGGTGAGCGTCAGGTTGGGCAGTTGCAATGGCCGCGGACGCGTCGCCCACAATTTTTTCGCTTCGGCGTCGAACAGATCCTCGTGGCGGTCGTAGGCCGCGGTCACGCGGATCGCCATCGGGCTGTCCAGGAACACCTTGAACAGGCCGAGCCCCCATTCATCGAAATGCTCCGCGAAGATGTACAGGAGTTCCTGCGTGCGACCGACCGCGAACGCGGGAATCACCACGTTTCCGCCATCCCTGTGCGCAGCCGCGAAGATCGCTGCCAGTTCGGCAGCGGTGTCCTCGTGCGACTTGTGCAGGCGGTCGCCGTAGGTTGACTCCATCACCACCAGGTCGGCGGCGGGCACGGGCGCGGGATCGCACAGGATCGGCGTGTTGACCGGGCCGAGGTCACCCGAGAACACCAGCTTGCGCACGGCACCTTGTTCCTCGGCATCGATTTCCACCGTCGCCGAACCGAGGATGTGTCCGGCATCGCGCAGCGTCACGCGCACGCCCGGGAGAACTTCCGTCGGCGTGGCATATTCGATCGGTCGCATCAACTTCGTCGCGGCATCGACGTCGTCCTGCGCATACAGGGGCACGGAAGGTTTCTGCCCCGGCTTGAGGTGCCGGTTGTCGTACTCGGCGTCGATCATCGCGATGTTCGCGCTGTCGGCCAGCATGATCGTGGCCAGGTCGATGGTGGCCGGGTGCGTGAAGATCGGCCCCGCGAACCCGCGCTTCACCAGCAGCGGCACGCGGCCGGTGTGATCGATGTGCGCGTGGCTCAACACCAGAACGTCGATGGCCTTCGGATCGAACGGGAAATCCGCGGCATTGCGTTCGTCGGCCGTGCGGTCACCCTGCACCATGCCGCAATCCAGCAGCACGCGCTTGCCCGAGATCTCGACGAGATGGCACGAGCCCGTCACCTCGCCCGCTGCGCCGTGAAACACGATGTCCATGACCGCTCCTTGCCGATCCAAAGTCGCCGCAGTATGGCGGCATCGGAAGATCCGGGAAACCATGACTCAGGTTGTATTTGCCCTCACCCCTTGCCCTCCCCCACGAGCGGGAGAGGGGGAGTGATCGTCGCGCTGCGCGCGACGCCTTATTGAATGGAGCGGCATGACTTTCGGCAGGGTGTTGTACCAAGCCGCATCGGTGCTGGCACAATCGGGGGCTCCGTCGCGCATGCGCGCGGTGTCCGCTCTCCGTACTGCAACGTCAAAGGATGCATCCATGCACAAGCTTTTTCCGACTCCGATCGCGCTGGCCATCGGTGCGGCGCTCGCCGTCTCCGGCTGCAGCAACAACGCACAGAACCAGGCTTCATCGGCGCCCGCGGCTTCGGCGTCGGCACCCGCCCCGGCGCATACTGCCGCGGCACCGGCCCCGGCTTCCACCGTGGCGATTCCGGCCGACCAGCCGATCGCGTTCACGCTGGACGACCAGTACAACCCCTGCAACGACTTCGACCAGTACGTCAATTCGAAGTGGAACGCGGCCAATCCGATCCCGGCCGACCAGACGCGCTGGGGCGCGTTCGGCATCCTGCACGAAAAGAGCCTGCTGCAGCAGAAGGCGATCCTGGAAACTGCCGCGGGCGACGCCAGGAACAAGAGCGGCAGCGCGCTGGAACAGAAGCTCGGCAACCTGTACGACGCCGGCATGGACACCGCCGCGATCGACAAGCTGGGCTACGACCCGATCAAGCCGCAGCTCAGCGCGATCGACGCGCTCAAGACTCCGGCCGACATCGCCAATTTCCTCGACACCAGCTTCAACAACGGCGACAGCTACATTTTCAACTTCGGTTCGGGAGCCGATTTCAAAGACGCGACCAGGCAGATCGGCTACGTGTTCCAGGATGGCCTGGGCCTGCCGACGCGCGATTACTACCTGTCGCCGAAGTACAAGGACATCCGCGACGCCTACGTGAAGTACATCGCCAAGTCGCTGGCGCTGGTCGGCACGCCGGACGCCGAGGCGCAGAAGCAGGCCGACGCGGTGATGAAGTTCGAAACCGAACTGGCCAAGGCCTCGCTGTCGCCGGTCGAGCTGCGCAACCTCGACAACGAATACCACTTCGTCACGGTCGCCGAGGCCGACAAGATCACCCCGCATTTCAACTGGGAAAACTTCTTCAAGGCCCAGGGCATCGACGTGGGCAAGGGCTTCTCGATGTCGCAACCGAAGTTCATGGCCGAGTTCGATAAGCTGCTTGCGACCGCGCCTGCCTCGCAGTGGCAGGCTTACCTGAAGTTCCACCTGGTCAGCGATGCCTCGGAAGCACTCAGCCAGGCCTTCCAGGACAATCGTTTCGACTTTTATGGCAAGACCCTCAGCGGCCAGCCGCAGCAGAAGGATCGCTGGAAGCGCGTCGTCGGTTCCGTCAACCACGCGATGGGCATGGGTCTGGGTGAACTGTATGTCGCCAAGTACTTCCCGCCGGAAGCCAAGGAACGCGCCGAACAGCTGGTCACCAACGTGCGCGCGGCGCTCAAGGAACATATCGAGAACCTCGACTGGATGAGCGCGGATACCAAGAAGAAGGCGCTCGAAAAGTGGGCGCTGTTCCTGCCCAAGATCGGCTACCCCGACAAGGGTGAGTGGCGCGACTGGTCGGGCCTCAACATCCAGCCCGGCAACTGGTACGCCAATCTCGAGGCGGCGTCGAAGTACAACTACCACTACGACATCAACAAGATCGGCAAGGCCACGGACCGCAAGGAATGGGGCATGACGCCGCAGACGATCAACGCGTACTACGATCCGTCGACCAACACCATCAACTTCCCGGCCGCGATCCTGCAGCCGCCGTTCTTCTATGCCAAGGGCGACGACGCGGTGAACTACGGCGGCATCGGCTTCGTGATCGGCCACGAATCCAGCCATGGCTTCGACGACCAGGGCAGCCAGTTCGATGGCCACGGCAATCGCGTGAACTGGTGGACGCCGCAGGACAAGAAGGCGTTCGATGCGCGCGCCGACGCACTGGTCAAGCAGTACGACAGCTACGCGCCGATCCCCGGCAAGCCGGACCTGCACGTCAACGGCCGCCTGACGCTGGGTGAGGACATCGGAGACCTCGGCGGTCTCAACGTCGCCTACACGGCGCTGCAGACCGCGCTGAAGGCCGACCCGAAAGAAGCGGACGCGAAGATCGACGGCATGACCGAAGACCAGCGCTTCTTCCTCAGCTCGGCCCGCGTCTGGGAAGGCACCGCACGCGACAAGACCGCCGAACTGATGTTGAACGTCGATCCACACGCGCCGGCCAAGGTCCGCGCGTTCGCGACCGCGTCCAACATGCCGCAGTTCGCGCAGGCGTTCCAGTGCAAGACCGGCGACAAGATGGACCGCAAGGATCCGGTCAAGATCTGGTAATCGCCGCACCACGTTTCACCTTCG
>DATEKI010000247.1:0-11211 GCA_035277545.1 Rhodanobacteraceae bacterium
GGCCTTGTCGCACCAGCGGTTCCGGCGCCACGGGAAACGGCTGCGTCTTCGACAGCACTTCGCCCGGCGCCCCATCCTGCGGCACGGGTTTTTCCACGATCGGGAAAACCGGCTCGCCGTTCTCGCGATCGAAGGTGAACAACATGCCGGTCTTGGTCGGCTGGATCACCGCGGGGATCGTGCGGCCGTCGTGCTGCAGCGTCACCAGGGAGGGCTGCGCGGCACTGTCGTAATCCCAAAGGTCGTGGTGCACCAGTTGGTAGCCCCACGCCAGTTTGCCGGTGTCGCCATCCAGTGCCACGACCGAATTCGCCCAGCGGCCATCGCCCGGGCGCCGGCCGCCGAAGAAATCGGGGCTGGACGAACCGGTCGGCACGAAGACGAGATGCCGTTCCGGATCCACCGACAACGGTGCCCAGGCGTTGGCGGCGCCGGTGATCGCTGCCGCTTGTGGCGTCCACTGCGCGTACACCGGATTGGAAGCATCGTGCGGAATCGGATCCCAGCCCCACGCGAATTTGCCCGTGCGCGCGTCGTAGGCGCGCACCGTGCCGTGTTCCAGTTCCACGCCGCGGTTGTCGCCGATCGACGAGCCGAGGATCACCTTGCCATCCAGGATCACCGGTGGCGATGTGACCAGGTAATTGCGGTAGCGGCTGCCCGGTTTGTACGTCGACCGGATGCCGGGCAGCAAATCCAGCACGCCGTGGTTGGCGAAGTCCTGGCACAGCTTGCCGGTCTTCGCATCCAGCGCCAGCAAACGGCTGTCGAGCGTGGGCGCGAAGATGCGCGCGTGGCAGGGCGCGTCGGCTGCGGACCGCGGATCCACCCACAGCGTGACGCCGCGCGAGGCCGCGTCCGAGTACCAGAGTTTCGGGACGTGCGAATCGTGGCGCCAGCGCAGCTTGCCGGTGACGGCGTCGATCGCCACGACGTTGGTCTCGCTGGTGGTGAAATAAAGCGTGCCATCATGAAGGATCGGCGTCGCTTCCCAGGTCATGTGGCCTTTCCACTCATTGCCCGGGAAGCCTGCGCCGTGTTCGCCGCTGCGGAAGGTCCAGGCGACTTTCAGGTGCTTCACATTCGTCGGCGTGATCTGGGAGGCCGGCGAATAGCGGCTGCCGCCGGCGTCACCGCCATAGAAGGTCCAGCCGGCATCCGGTGCGGGCGGTGGCGGCGCGTAGCTGCTGCAGCCGGCCAGCAGGATGGCCAGTCCGAAAGTCGTGCACCCGCGAACCTTCATGCGCATCGCGCCGCTCCCGTGGGGGAAAGCGCCGAAATTAGGCCGCGTGCGGTGCGCCGGCAAGATGGATTGTGCCGAGCGGCGCCACCCGGTGACGAGCGGCGCTGACCAGCGGGCCAATCAATTGAACAATTGCGGCAGGCGGCTGCGGTAACGGCGGCTGAAGTTCACGAAGCTGCCGTCGGCCAGCACGATGCGATAGTCGCCGCTGTCCCAGGGCTGGATTTCGCGGATACGGTCCAGGTTCACGATATGCCCGCGATGGACGCGCGCGAAGTGCTTCGAATCGAGCCGGCGCTCCAGCGTGGCCAGCGATTCGCGCAGCGGCCATTCACTGCCCTGCGCGTGGATGGTCACGTAATTGCCGTTGGCATCGATGCGATCGATGTCGGCGGCGTTGAGGATGAATTCGCGGTTGAGCTTCTTCACGACCAGGCGTTCGAGCGGTGCCGGCCCGGGTAGCGGGTGTTTGCCGGCGTCCGGCTGGACTTCCACGGGCGCCGTTGCCGTTGCCGCCTGGGCTTCCAGCCACAACCGGTACGTCCGGAAAGCCTGCAGGCCACCGACGATCAGGATGTAGGCAACCAGGTCCTTGCGGTATTCGTAGAACCAGTCCGGCCACCACGCGCCGAAGTGGTAGTGCGCGTGCATCAACGCATAACCGAGTTTGCGCAGCAGCACCATGCCGCCGACGTGGACCAGCGAAAACACGGGCGTGAAAGCGATGTGCAGCGGAACGGCCCAGCGCCAGGTTCGCGAGGTGATCGGCGCACGCCGGTACAGCCAGGCGATCGCGGGAACCAGCGCCAGGATCATCGCCCCGCTGGAGTACTCCCACAGCGCAGGTTTCCACCCCGCGAGCTGGATGCCGTCGCGCGCGTAGTTGCTCAGCGTGGTGAACACGTTGGCAGTGCAGATCGCGAACGTGATGCCGCCGAACACCAGTATCTGGCGTATCAGGAGCCTGCGACGGATGCCGGCTTCGGTGGGACGCGACTCGGAAGCGGGTGTAGCCATGGCGCCAATCAAATGTCGCGGGCGAGTTCGCTGGCGAGGCCGGTGTAAGTGGCAGGCGTCAGCGCCAGCAGGCGCTGTTTGTCGGCGGCCGGCAGATCCAGCGAACCGATGAAGACCTGCAAGGTTTCGCGCGTGATGCCCTTGCCGCGCGTCAGCGCCTTCAATTGTTCGTAGGGTTCCGGCAGGCCGTGGCGGCGCATTACCGTCTGGATCGCCTCGGCCAGCACTTCACACGCGTGGTCGAGATCGGACGCAATGCGCCCGGCATTCACTTCCAGCTTGCCCAGGCCCTTTTCCAGCGATGCGAACCCGATCAGCGCATGACCGAAGGCTTCTCCCAGCGCGCGCAGTGTCGTGGAATCAGTGAGGTCGCGCTGCCAGCGGCTGATTGGAAGTTTTTCGCTGAAATGCCCGAACAGCGCGTTGGCGACGCCGAAATTGCCCTCGGCGTTCTCGAAATCGATCGGATTGACCTTGTGCGGCATTGTCGAAGAGCCGACTTCACCGGCCTTCAGTTTTTGCCTGAAATAGCCGAGCGAAATGTAGCCCCACACGTCGCGCGCGAGATCGATGAGGATGGTGTCGATGCGGCGCTGCGCGTCGCACAGTTCGGCGATGCCGTCGTGCGGTTCGATCTGGGTGGTGTATTCCTGCCATTGCAGGCCCAGCGATTCCACGAACCGCTTCGAGAACGCGCGCCAATCGATTTCGGGGTAGGCAATCGCATGCGCGTTGAAGTTGCCGACCGCGCCGTTGATCTTGCCGGGAATCTCGATCGCCGCGAGTTGCGTGCGCTGGCGTTCCAGCCGCGCGACCACATTGGCCATTTCCTTGCCGAGCGTGGTTGGGCTGGCAGTCTGGCCATGCGTGCGCGACAGCATTGGCAGGTCGGCGTTGGCGTGCGCGAGCTCGCGCAGCTTTCCGATCACCTTGTCGGCCTCGGGCAACAACACGTGCCCACGTGCGTCGCGCAGCATCAGCGCGTAGGAAAGATTGTTGATGTCCTCGGACGTACAGGCGAAATGCACGAACTCTTTCGCCTGCTTCAATGCGGCATCGTCGCCGATGCGTTCCTTGATGAAATACTCGACCGCCTTGACGTCGTGGTTGGTGGTGGCTTCGATGTCCTTGATGCGCTGCGCATCGGCGACCGAAAAGTCATCCGCAATTTTCTGCAATTTCGCACGTGCGGTTGCGGGAAACGGCGGCAGTTCCTTGATGGCGGATGCGTCGGAAAGCGCGACCAGCCAAGCGATCTCCACCGCCACGCGGCGATGCATCAGGCCGTATTCGCTGAAGACCGGGCGCAGCGCATCCACCTTGGACGCGTAGCGGCCGTCCAGCGGCGACAAGGCGGTCAGGGAATCGAGTTGCATGGCGGCGGGTCCGTGGCGTCGCGAAGCGGCCATTGTAGCGGCGAGGGCTCGTTATAATCAGCGGCTTTCCCGCATGGATTTCCCGCAATGCCGAGCTTCCGCATCGAACACGACAGCATGGGCGAACTGAAGGTGCCAGCCGACGCGCTGTGGGGCGCGCAGACCCAGCGCGCCGTGGACAACTTCCCGATTTCGGGCCTCGCGCTGCCGCGCGATTTCATCCGCGCATTGGGACTGATCAAGGTCGCCGCTGCCGATGCCAACCTGAAGCTCAAGCACCTGAAGCCCGCGCAGACGGCAGCGATCCGCAAGGCCGCGCAGCGCGTGGCGGATGGCGAGTTCGACGCGCAGTTTCCGATCGACATTTTCCAGACCGGTTCGGGCACGTCTTCGAACATGAATGCCAATGAGGTGATCGCGCACATTGCCACGCGCGATTCGAAGGCGAAGATCCATCCCAACGACCACGTCAACTACGGACAAAGCTCCAACGACGTGATTCCGACCGCGATCCACGTCAGCGCCTCGCTGGCCGTCCACGAGCAGTTGCTGCCGGCGCTCAAGCACCTGCAAAAGGCCATCGACAAGCGTGCGCGCGAATTGAAGAACGTCGCCAAGACCGGCCGCACGCACTTGATGGACGCGATGCCGGTGACGTTCGGCCAGGAACTGTCGGGGTGGTCGGCGCAGGTCGCATCCGGCATCGCCCGCATCGAGGATGCGCTGAAGCGCATGCAGCGCCTGCCGCAGGGCGGCACCGCGGTCGGCACCGGGATCAACGCCGATCCGAAATTCGCCAAGGCGTTCTGCACGGAGCTGTCGAAGGCGACGGGCGTGAAGTTCGCCTCGATGGACAACTTCTTCGAGGGCATGGCCTCGCAGGATGCCGCGGTGGAATTGTCCGGCCAGTTGAAGACGCTGGCGTGTTCGCTGATGAAGATCTCCAACGACCTACGCTGGATGAACTCGGGGCCGCTGGCGGGCCTGGGTGAAATCGAGCTCACCGCGCTGCAGCCGGGTTCGTCGATCATGCCGGGGAAAGTCAACCCGGTGATCCCGGAAGCGATGGCGATGGTATGCGCGCAGGTGATCGGCAACGACGCCACGATCACGATCGGCGGGCAGGCCGGCAACTTCCAGTTGAACGTGATGCTGCCGGTGATCGCGTACAACCTGCTGCAGTCGATCGTGATCCTCGCCAACGCCGCGCGTCTCCTGGCCGACAAGGCGATCGCAGGATTCAAGGTCAACAAGACGCGTGTCAACGAAGCGCTGGAGTTGAATCCGATCCTCGTGACCGCACTCAACCCCGTGATCGGCTACGAGAAGGGCGCCGCGACCGCGAAGAAGGCGTACAAGGAAAAGCGCCCGATCATGGACGTGGCGCTGGAAACGACGGGTTTGTCGAAAGCGGAATTGAAGAAGCTGCTCGATCCTGTTGCGCTGACGAAGGGCGGCATCCACGGCCAGTAATTCAGCGCATTCCGCCGGCGATGGAAAGGGCCGCCCATCGGGCGGCCTTTTCTTTCACGAAGTTGACGACAGCGAAGGTGAGGGGGTGCTGCGCGCGGGCTCGTCTTGTGAGTTCTGGGACACCCGCGGCCACTTCCACGCATACCAGCACACCGCGAGCGTCAGCAGAATCTCCACCACGCCGAGCAACTGGTAGAAGCGCCAAGCGCCCGCCAGTGTCAACGCCATCACGACGCTGTAGACCAGCCCGAACAACAGGTTGGCGACGCGATTCCAGCCGGGTCTCAACATGAGGCAGGCGATCGGCATCAGGCTCGGGATCGCCATCAACACGGTGGTGCCGAGCAGGACGTTCTGCGTGGTCGGCCCGAGCGGGCCCATGCGGCCGTCGAGCATCGACTGCAACGTGCCCGGCACGTACAGGCCGAAGTAGTCGCCATAGATGTAGCAGAACACCACCGAGGCCCACAGCATCGCGAGCTTCAACTGGATGGGCGGCGTGAAGCCTTGCAGGGTACGTGACTCTGGCATTTCATGTACTCGCGACGGGAAGGGCATTTCGATTCAAGACAGTCATGGCTCCTCGTGAGGGCCATGAGCGTCAACGATCAGTCGTGGTCGTCGTGCAGCGCATCCTTGCGGCACTCATCGATCTTTTCGGGCGTCAGCGTTGCATAGGGCTTGAACGCGGGCAGGGCGGCGGCGAGTTTCTGCTGGCTCGCCCTCAGTGCGGGCATGCGGTCGCAAAGTTTCGCGGCGGCCTCGCGGATGCCGGTTGCCTTGGCTTCGACGCGTTGGCGAATTTCCTGTTCTGGTTTGCCCGAGAACGCGCCCGCAATGGCTTCGCTCGCTGCGTTCACGCCGAGCGCCGCACCTTGCCTGCCGATCGCGATGCCTTGCGCGCCGATGTCGATGAGCTGCTGGCGGTAGTCGAGCAGCATCGCGCGCTGCGCGGACGTGAGCGCCGCGGGCTTGTCGCCGATCAAAAGGTCGCCTTGCGGCGTGATTTGCGCCTTGGGCAACGTGGAGGTGCGGTTGTCATCCGAGTTCGTGTCGGAGAAAACGACGATGCCGTCGTTGCCGGAAATCGTGATGTTCTCGTTGCGCAGCTTGTTCTCAGCGCGGTCGAGTGCGTGATCGACGACGCTGGCGATCATTGATGGCGTCGATGACGCGCTGGCGACCGCCATAGCCGCGGAGGCGGGCGTGTTGCCGGAACCGCATGCGGCCAGCACGGCGGCGGTGGACGCGATGCACAGCAGGGACAGTTTGCGCATGGTCATGGCTCGTTCGAAGTGGATGCGCTGGAGCGTTCGGGGTGGGCCGGCGCTGCGGGTGCGGTGCCGGCCGAAGAAGATTTGGCAACCACCATGCTGCCGTCGCGAACGGTGACGGTGCGGGTGCATGTCGTGCGGCTGCCGCTCGCGTAAGGTGCAAACGCGGGAATCGCGGTCGCGATGGCTTTCTGGGTGTCACCCAGTGCCTCGAGGTCGGTGCAAAGCTTGCCGACGGCGGTGTCCATCTGGTTCGACTGCGCGTCCAGCCGCTTGTCGGCCCTGGATGAATCGCCGTGCAGGATGGAGGCGATGGCGTCGTCGATTCCGCGCTCGGCCATCGCGGCGCCCTGCTTGCCCACGGCCGCGCCGGATTGCATCATGCTGCGCGCCTCACCGTAGTAGCGTTGCAGCAAGGCAGCCTGCGCCGGCGTGACGGCGATTGCGCGGCCACCGATCGCAAGGCTTCCATCCTTGCCGATGTGCGCATCGGGTTTGCCGATCGCGTGGACCACCATTCCGCTCGAATCGAAGGTGATGCGGTGGCCGATGCCTTCGTTAATGCCGGGCGAACACGCGGTGAGTGTCGTCGCCAGCAAAACGGAACCTGCGAGGGTCAGGAACGTTTTCATGGTTGTCTCCGTCACGATGCCTTGGGTCAAACTTCGTCGCGCCAGCGGCGGAACCATGTGGCGGCAGCGATCAGGGCGATGCCGACGATGGCGCCGATCCACAGTTCGGGCGTGGCGAACACGTGCGCCATCTGTGCGTAGCTGCCGAAGTGGCGGATCGTTTCCGGCGCATCCGTGAGGTCACCGGGCTGCATCACCGAGACCCATCCGGCCGGAACGACGCTGAGCAGCGAGCGTGCGACGAGCTGGCCCCAGAAGAACGTGACGTTGATGTGCGGGATGCCGAGCAGAGCGATCCAGGAATTGAGCGCGCCGGCCGCGATCGGAATCACGACCGCCCACAGGAACGGCTTGCTGCGCACCGCCGCCGACCAGAACAGCAGCCAACCGACGGTCGGCAGTGCCCAGAAGACGTACAGCGGCACCATCGCGAGCATGTGCAGCCAGATCTCGAACGGTTCGATATGCGCCCAGATCAGGGTGAACGGGTTGAGTCCGTGCGCGGCGAACCAGAGGCTGTAGATGACCTGGTTGCACACATAGGCGGCCAGTATCAGCGCCACGGTGATCAGCGGCGCGATGATGACGCCCGAAACGACCTTGGAAGCGACGGTGGCCGTATCCGAAACCGGCAGCGATTTCCAGAACAGGATGCTGCGGTCGCGGCGATCGTCGTACAGCGCGCCGAGGAAATAGAAGAACACCACGAAGGTCAGCACGATGCCGCCGATGGTGGCGAAGCTCAGCATCGAGGCGTCGAGGCCCCGCACGACAAGCGACAGGTTGTGGCTCAGCGCGTTGTTCAACAGCGCGTTCATGTCGGTGCCGTTGGCGCCGACGTTGATGCTCACGCCGAGGCGCGAACGGAACACTTCGAGGGTCACGATGCTGAGCACCGTGATCGCCAGCAGCACGACGGCGGTCCACACCTGCGCCCAGAAGAATCCCCGTCGCGATTCCCAGTACTCGCGCTTCAGCAACCAGGCAAACGGCGATTTCGCGATCGCGTTCATGCGTAGGTCCCTTTCATGATGGCGACGAACAAGTCGGACACCGATGGCCGCTTGACCTCGCCCAGTTGCGCCAGTTGTTCCGGATCGGCGCTGTCGAACAGGAAGATGCTCTTGCCGAATACCGCCGCGCGCTCATCGACCGGCTTCAATGCGCGCGCCGCCTCGACCCGGTCCGCGTTCACCAGCACCTCGGCAAACCGCGCGCCCATTTCCTCCATGGTGGAGGAAAGCGCGATCTTGCCGTCGCGGATGAACATCAGGTCGGTGAGGATGTGTTCCACTTCCTCGACCTGGTGGGTGGTGATGAGGATGGTCTTGTCCTCGTCGAAATAGTCCTCCAGCAGGCTCTGGTAGAACTGCTTGCGGTAGAGGATATCCAGGCCCAGCGTGGGCTCGTCCAGTACCAGAAGTCGTGCGTCGATGGCCATCACGATGGCCAGGTGCAACTGCACGATCATGCCCTTGGACATTTCGCGCACCTTCTGGTTGGCCGTCAGCTTGGTGCGGCTGAGGAAGCGTTCGCACTTGGCGCGGTCGAAGCGCGGGTGCACGCCGGCCACGAAGTCGATGGCCTCCTGCACGCGGATCCAGCGGGGCAGGGTGGCGACGTCGGCGATGAAGCACACTTCGCGCATCAGCAGCGGGCGTTCGCGGCGCGGATCCATGCCGAGTACCGAGAGTTCGCCTTCGAAGTCGGTCAGGCCCAGGATGGCTTTCAGCGCGGTGGTCTTGCCCGCCCCGTTGGGTCCGATCAGGCCGACGATGCGGCCGGGACCGATCTCGAAATCGGTGCCGTCCAGCGCGACCGTATTCTTGTAGCGCTTGGTGAGTCCCCGCGCGCGCACGACCATGTCCGATCCGGAGGCATGTCTGGAGGCGGGTTGTTCCGCGATGGCTTCGGCTGCGACGTTCATCACGATTCCCTCTTGTGTGATTCTTGCACTGGCGTGGCCAGCAGTTTTTGGAGATCAAGGTTCATGCGCTCGATGCGCGCCCGGATGCGGGGCCACTCTTCGCGCAGGAAGCGCTCGCGCTCGCTGCGGAGCAGGGCTTCCCTGGCGCCGTCGGTGACGAACATGCCAAGGCCGCGGCGTTTCTCCACCAGCTGTTCGTCCACCAGTTCCTGGTAAGCCTTGGAAACGGTGAGCGGGTTGATCTGGTAGTCCGCCGCGACCTGGCGCACCGAGGGCAAGGCATCCCCCTCGTTCAGCGCGCCGTCCAGGATCATCGCCACCACGCGTTCGCGCAGCTGGCGATAGATCGGGACGTTGTCGTTCCAGGTAACGGTCATGGTTCGATCCTGCCGGTGCTGTTCTCATCCTCGCACGGATTGTGCGAGGCTCTTTTCGTCCCGATCAGGCGCCGGCGCTGTCGCTGGCGAACGAGTAGTACGGCATCCGCAGGCTGGCCGGGGCCGCGCCGGCCCGGTCGTTGTGGAGTTCGCGGATCTGCTCCGGCGTCGGGCGCACGTTCACGGTCGGCAGGGTGTGGATGACCGTGGTGGAGGCATCGGCCCCACGGTTGGCGCTGGCGACGGCGGCATTGCTGTAGCTGGCGATGGCGGTCATCCCGGCGGCGGTGATCAGCATGGCGGCGACGATTGCGGCGGACTTCTGGACGTTCATGGCGGGCCTCCTTAGTGACCTCGTTGACCAGTGTTGTAGTGAACTATAACACCAAAAAATCTCCCGTCAATACCCCCTGCCATCAGTCATGGGTGGGCAGCGGAGCGGCTGTCCGACCGCAACGCGCTGGCGGCCGGTCCACGCGGCGCGCATCCGCGCGTGTACGCGTGAATGAACCCTGTCGGTGGCGCGCTGTCTCAGCCCCACGCGTTGCCATTCCGCGTGGGACCAAGCAGAATGGGCGACTTCATGCAACACCCACGATGCACGTTCGACGCGCATCCCCTTTGACCAGAGGAATACATAGATGAAGCAGATCATGCGGCCGAGCCTGGCCGCCGTTGCCGTGATCGCGGCGCTCGGTTTTGCGGGCGTTTCGCAGGCACAGACGCAATCCACCACGGTCAACAAGGCGCAGGCCAGCGAAATCGTTGGCTACGAACTGGCGGGCCGTTATCCGGATTGGGCGCGCAGCCTGATCGATCCGCAGCAAGTGGGCGCGGCGGTCACGCGCGCATTGCAGGGCCAGAAACCCAGCATGAGCGAGACGCAGGCGGAAAGCGTTGCCAAGGCATTCGGCACCGAATTCCAGGCCAAGGCCAAGCAGCATTACGACCAGGTGTCGGCGCAGAACAAGAGTGAAGGCGCGGCGTTCCTGGCCAAGAACAAATCGCAGGCTGGCGTGCACACCACGTCCGATGGCCTGCAGTACCAGGTGATCACGCAGGGTACCGGCCCGAAGCCGAAGGCCACCGACACCGTGCAGGTGAACTACACCGGTTCGTTCGTCAATGGCCAGGCGTTCGACTCGTCCGCGCAGCACGGCAGCGGCCCGGCCAAGCTCGACCTCAACAACGTGTTCCCCGGCTTCAAGGAAGCGTTGATGATGATGCCGACCGGCAGCCACTACAAGTTCGTGATTCCTTCCGACTTGGCTTACGGCGCGGATCCGAAGAACGGCTTCCCGCCCAACGCGACCCTGATCTTCGACGTCACGCTGGTGAAGATCGGCGCGCAGTAATTTGCGGCGCAAATGGTTGAACAAAAAACGCGGCCTTCGGGCCGCGTTTTTTTATTGCTTGGGCAGGAGCGGCCCATGGCCGCGACAATCGCGCAACACGCGACGGCGGGGCATCACCCGTGCGCGATCGTCTCGACGCGCGCCGCGCAGATGAAATCGTTCATCGACAGTCCGCCGACGTCGTGCGTGGACCAGTGGACCACGCAGCGGTTGTAACCGACCTCGAGATCGGGATGGTGGTCCTGCTTGTTGGCCATCCAGCCGATCGCGTTGACGAAGGCCAGCGTCTCGTAGAAGTTCTTGAAGCCGAACGTCTTGGCGATCGACTTGCCATCCAGCGCGACTTGCCATTCCGGAAGCGCCGCCATCAGCTCGCGGACGCGCGCTTCGCTGAGCGCGTGTTCCTTGCCCTTGCGGGGTTCGCAATGCTGGCTGGCGAGTTCGTCGCGGGTCATCGCGGTTTCGCTCAGTCGCCGCCGTTGACCTTGCCGTGCAGGTCGGACAGCTTGCTGGGCATGCCGGAGAAGTAGGCGGCCA
>DATEKI010000248.1:0-3614 GCA_035277545.1 Rhodanobacteraceae bacterium
ACAGCGTCTCCATCCACTCCACTCGACAAGGGGCATGTGCGATGTACGCAACCGACCGCAACTCCCGCCGCCGTTTCCTGCAACATGCCGGCCTCGGCATCGTCGCGATTTCCATGGCCGCGCCGCTGCGCCGCGCGTGGGCCGACGCACCGCAGAACGCCATCACGCCGCAAGCCGCCCTCGATCGATTGATGGCGGGCAACGCGCGTTACGCGGCGGGCAAGCTCGACGGCAAGGATTTTTCGGCAGGACGCGCGGCGCGCTCGAAAGCGCAATACCCGATCGCGTCGATCCTGAGCTGCGCCGACTCGCGCGTCGCACCGGAACTGATGTTCGACCAGGCGCCCGGCGACCTTTTCGTGGTGCGCATCGCGGGCAATTATTTGAATCACGATGCGCTGTCGAGCCTGGAATACGGCGTGGGCGTGCTCGGCACGCCGCTCGTCATGGTGCTGGGCCACAGCAACTGCGGCGCGATCAAGGCCGCGATCCAGGAAATCCAGGATCCGAAACCGCTGCCCGGCCACATCTGGGACATCACCGACGCGGTGCGACCCGGCATCGAGAACGTGGTGAAGGCCGGCGGCAACGATTTGCTCGAACACGCGATCGACGCGAATGCCGCGTACAACGTCTCGCGCGTCGCCTCGGCGCAACCCATCATCGCCGGAGCGGTGAAGAGCGGCCGCGTGCGCGTGGTCGGTGCGGAATACGAGCTCGCCACGGGCAAGGTGCGATTGCTCGGGGGATGAGCTGCCAGCGGTGTGCAAGGGCCGAGTCCGGCCGGAGAAAAATCGATGACCGAATCCACTGCAACCCAGGCGCACCTTGACGCGATGCTGGCGGCGCCGGATCACCATGATCTGCTGGTCGAGAATCCGCAGGTGCGTGTTCTCGATACGAAACTTGCCCCGGGCGAGCGCACGCCGGTTCACGAGCACGCCTGGCCTGCCGCGCTGTACATCCTGAGCTGGAGCGACTTCATCCGATACGCGCCGAGCGGCGAGCTGCTGGTCGATTCCCGCTCGTTCCCGACGCAGCCGACCGCGGGCCAGGCGCTTTGGTCGCCCGCCTTGCCACCACATTACGTGCACAATATCGGCCATTCGGATCTGCACATCATCGCAGTCGAAATAAAGCCGGCGCCGTAACGGCCGGCGATCACCCGGGCCACGCGTTTCAGGAGCATCCATGTTTGACCATGTCGTATTCGGCGTCAGCGACTATGCCGCGAGCAAGGCGTTCTTCCTGAAGGCGCTCGAACCGATCGGCATGGTCATCGTTTCGGAGGGGCCGCTCGGCATCGAAATGAGTGCAGACGGCCAATCGTCGTTGTGTCTCTTCCGGACCGGCGAGAAGCCCGCGCACCTGCACCTGGCATTCAGGGCCGAAAATCGTCGGCAGGTCGAGGCCTTCCATCGCGCGGCGCTGGAGGCGGGCGGCAAGGACAACGGCGCGCCCGGCCTGCGCCCGAACTACAGCGGGAAATACTACGCCGCATTCGTCATCGGTCCGGACGGGCACAACGTCGAAGTGGTTTGCCACGAACCCGAGGTTTAGCTTCGCGTTCCACCAGGACGCTTCTTTTTGGAATTGGAAGATGCAAGCTGAATATTGGTTGCAACGCTGGCGCGAAGGCCGTACGGGATGGCACCGCGAGGCAGTGATGCCGCTGCTGGAACAGCACTGGGAATCACTCGGTGTGGGGCGTGGCACGCGCGTGCTGGTGCCGCTGTGCGGCAAGTCGGTGGACATGGTGTGGCTCGCGCAGCAGCGAATGCGCGTGCTGGGCGTCGAAATCGCGCCCGTGGCGGTCGACGCTTTCCTCGCGGAAAACCACCTGCATGCAAGCCGGGCCCGGGCGGCGGACGGGACGCATTACCTGATCGACGACGCACCGGCGGGCGGCGGCATCGAAATCATCAACGGCGACGTGTTCGGCGTCTCATCCGTGGCGCTGGCGGCGTGCGGCGCCTTTTACGATCGCGCCGCCCTCATCGCCTTTCCGGCAGCGATGCGTGATCGCCTGGTGCGCGAGGTTTACGCGAAACTTCCGGCGGGTGCGCGTGGTCTCTTGATCACCCTGGATTACCCGGCAGGCGAAATGGAAGGGCCGCCCTTCAGCGTGGACGAGGCCGAGGTGCACAGGCTGTTCGACGCGCAATGGAACGTCCGGGAGCTGGATCACCGCGACATCCTGGCATCGCAGCCATCGTTTTCGGAAAACGGCGTGACAGCCTTGCACACGACGGTGTACACGCTGACGCGCCGCGGTTGAACATTCGACCGGATCATTCGATGAAACGCATCCTGCTGACGTTGTTTGCCGCCGTCGTCGTGGCCGGCGGATTGTTGACGATGGGACTGCCGCGCGCACGCGCGGAACGCGCCATCGACTTTCCGCACGGCTTGACCTGGTTCAACGTCGCGCGACCGCTGACGCTTTCCGAACTGCACGGTCGTGCGGTGCTGCTGGATTTCTTCACGCCAGGCTGCATCAACTGCATCCACATGCTGCCGGACGAAAGGAAGCTGGAGGAACACTTCGGCACGCGGCTGGTCGTGGTCGGCATCGACTCACCCAAGTTCGAGGCATCGAAAACGAAAGACGGCCTGCTGTCCTTCATCGAACGCTACGACCTGCGCCATCCGGTCGTGCTCGATCCCGACATGCAGATGTGGAACGCCTACGGCGTGCAGGCGTGGCCGACGCTGGTGCTGCTGGGGCCGGACGGCAACGTTGCAAAGACCTTCATCGGCGAGCAATCCTACGAACAACTGGCGGCGCCCGTCGAAGCGGCATTGGCCAGCGCGCCACCAGTTTCGAAGCTGTCCAGGCTGCCCCTGCAACCGATTGCCGCGAAGACGCGCGCGCTGGCGATCCCCGGCGGCGTCGCCGTCTCGCAGTCGCTCGTCGCGATCGCGGACACCGGCCACAACCGCATCGTGCTGGCCGACCACGCGGGCAAGCTGGTGGCCGTCATCGGAGCCGGTTGCCCGGGCCGCGCAGATGGCGATTACGCGCACGCGCAATTCAACGGTCCGCAAGGGCTCGCCTTCCATGATGGCGCGCTGTACGTCGCGGATACCGACAACCAGTTGATCCGGCGCATCGACTTCGCCCACAAGACCGTCACCACGATCGCCGGCAACGGCGAACGCGGCTTCGCGATTGCGGGAAGCTTTCCAGCCCGCTCGGCCGTGCTCAATTCACCGTGGGATGTCGCGTGGAGCGGCAACGCGCTCTACGTTTCCATGGCGGGCGATCACCAGATCTGGCGATACGATCCCGCGGATCGGACGATCGGCCCCTGGGCCGGTACGGGCGAGGAAGGGTTGCGTGACGGTGCGCGCGGCGACGCGCAATTCGCGCAGCCGAGCGGAATCAGCGTGCACGGCGACACCTTGTACGACACGGACCCGGAATCATCCTCGGTGCGCGCGATCGCATTGCCCGAAGGCAAGGTCACGACACTCATCGGCCACGGCCTGTTCGATTTCGGGATGCGCAACGGCAGCGCGAGCCATGCGCAACTGCAACACGCCGAAGGCGTCGCCTGGAACGCGGGCAGCCTCTACATCGCCGACACCTTCAACAACGCGCTGCGCAAGCT
>DATEKI010000249.1:0-5484 GCA_035277545.1 Rhodanobacteraceae bacterium
AAGTTCACCCCGATCGCGTGCCGTCGTGGTTCGCGCCAACAGTGTCGCGGTGAGCGTGGTGCCGCTGCGTGGCATGCCGACAATGAAAACCGGCACGAAATCCGCCGACGCGTCACCGCGAGCGCGGGTTACTTTTTCGGCGCGCCTGGCTTCAATGAATTGCTGCCACGCGGCGGCATCCCACGGCAGCACCGCGCGGACCATCGCATTGGCCTCGATGAGGGTGCGCGCGGCGGCCGCGTGGTCCCCGAGGTCACTTTGCACTTTCGCGAGCCCAAAGCCCGCCGAAGCGCGAGACCGAGCGGAATACCTGTCGTCGCGAAAATGCCGTTCGCAACGCGCGATGTCGGGGTCCGCTGCGTCCGTGTAGCACCTGGTGTTGACCAGCGCGCCGAGCACGTGCTCCCGTTCCAGATCGGCGCCTGCATCCAGCGCCGCCAAGTAGCGGGCGCGTGCCGTTTCGAAATCACCCGTTTCGCGCGCCACGTGACCCGCCAGCACGAGCAATTCAACCTGCGGCGGGTGTCGCGACAACGCGTCCTCGCAGATCCGCCTTGCGGTAGCGTGTCGATCGCATTGCCTCGCAAATGCCGCCCCCGTCAAACTCAGATCGATGGCAAAATCGTTTACGCGGCAAAGTTCCAACACCACCTGGCAGGCGGCATCCAGTTTGCCCTCACTGCGCAACACTTCCGCCAGCAGCATTGCGGCGTCTTCGCGGCCCGTGTCGCCCGCGTTGATCTCGCGCAGGATCATTCCGGCCTGCGCGGCGTCGTTTCGCTGCCATAGCGCCTGGGCACGGGCGAGCAGTGCGTCGGTGTTTGCGTTCGTGACAGTTGGCATATCGGCTCGCGGCGTGGTCACCGCAGGCTCCCAAAGAGAAGGGCCGCACGGGGCGCGTGCGGCCCTTGGAGGGCAGTGTACCCGCGGCTCGTGACGCTCAAAACTTGACCGTGATACGGCCCCAGTAGTAACGGCCCACCACGTCGAAATCCTCTGGATCGGTATTGGCGTTTGTGGAGTTCTCGTACAGCAGGGGAGGCTGTTTGTCGAATACGTTGTCCACGCCGATATCGAGTCGGGTATTGATGGGCGTGATGTTGTAGCCGACGGTCAGGTCGTTGTAGACGTATGCGCCGTAATGCAGGACGTAACCCGGATAGCCTGGAATGGCGGTGGCTTCTTCCTCGGGATTGGCGGATCCCACCTTGAACTTGCTGCTGTAGCGCATCCGCCACGACGCGTCCCACGGACCCAGTTGCCAAGTCAGCGAGCCCTGCGCGCGCAGCCGCGGGAAGAAGCAGACGGCGGCCTGTTGATACGGGCACGCGGAGCCCAATCCGGAACCTGCTGCTCCAAGCATTCCGACACCGTTGAGTACCTGATTGGCAGCGCCCTCACCCGGGGCGATCTGGATCTTGAACTGCTTCATGTAGGTCGCGTTGAGCCCGAGGGTGAACTGGCCGAACGAGAATTCGGGCAGCTTGTACTGGCCGGAGAGGTCCACGCCCTTGACGTCGATCCGGCCCAGGTTTTGCGTCGGAAGATAGATCTGCCTGATCTGCCCTTGGCTGGCGCCCGCCGGATAGCGGGTGATCAAGGGACAGTAGAGGCTCACGCCGTTGAAGCACAGATCCAGCACCGATTGCTCGCCGACCGAGGTGATCGTGTCGTTGAGGTAGATGCGCCAGAAGTCGGCACTCAGTGACAGACCCGGCACGAAGTGCGGCGAATACACCACGCCGAAATCGAACGACTTGCCGACTTCCGGCCTCAGCGGCAGGCCGAGGAAGGCGGAGCCCGTGAACAATCCTCCACCTTGCTGGTGCTGGGCCACGGTGATGTTCTCGAAGCTCCCGTCCAGGGGCACGTTCACGCAAGCCGGGTTGGCGACGGTGATGTGATCGCAGGGATCGCTGGTCAGCCCGGAAGTGCTGCCGGCAGGGGTGGCGAATATGTCCTGGATGGTGGGCGCGCGGAATACCGTCGAGACCGTGCCTCGCAGCATCAGGTCGTTGATGGGGCGGTATTCGAGCGCGATCTTCCAGTTGTTGGTGCTGCCGAAATCGCTGTACTTCGAATAGCGATCCCCCAAGGTGAGATTCAACGCGTGGACGAACGGGAGGTCTTTCAATACCGGGATGAACAACTCGGCATAGGCTTCCTTGACGTTGAACCCGCCCTGCAGGTGCGCACTGCACTGGCTGCCCAGCGGGCAGGAGCCGGTGGCGATGTTGGTTTCCAGATCGGAACCCACCGCGTTGTTGGCGTATTCCTTGCGATAGGAAACCCCGATCGCCAGCTGCGCCGTGCCAGCCGGGAGATCGAACAGGCCGCCGCTCGCGTCCGCGTGGTAGGTGCGCTCGATGTTCCAGGTTTCGATCAGCGCGGAAGCGGCTCCCGCCTTCAGCGCCGCCTGCGCAGATGGAGAAAATATATTGAACGGATCCCACGGCGTGCATGCGCTCAGCGCTATCGGGTCGGCAGGCGTTCCGCACTGCACGACGCCGTCCGAATTCAGGAACGATGGCCCCAGCCCCGCATTCAGCAGGTTTGCATCCGGCAAGCCATTGACGAGGGTGGAATACGAATAGTGGCCATAGTCGTAGCCGACATCCCAACTCCAATTTTGGCCAAACCAGTTCACGTTGCCCTTCAGGCCGAGCATGACCTGGTCCGTCGTTTCGCCGTTGGCCGTCGTGCGATTGCCGCCCGGCACCGTTCGCACGGCGAACTGATTGCCGTTGTCTGGCGTGAAGGCAACGCCGAACGGGTTGTAATAACTGTCCGCGGCGATGGAGGTGGTGCCGCCGACGCCGAATATCCCCGGTGCCAATTGGACTTCCGCCGTGGTCTTGTTGTGATACGCCGTCATGTAGGCATCGACGTTGTCACCGAGGTGGTAGACGCCTTTGAAAAAGGCATTCGTGCGTTCCTGGGGAGTCACCAGTGCCTGGACCGACGCGTAGTTGTAGCGGTCGGTCGGAGCGAAACAGTGATAGTCGTTGGGACCGGTGGGGCTGGTGCCCGCGCTGGCCGCGCTCTCGTTCAGCGACAGCCGATTACCGCTGGTGCAGCCGAATTTTGCCGCGATGTCGGGCGGCACGATGATGTTGTCGCGCGGCGAGGAACTTGAGCCGCCAATCGTGACGTACGGAGGCGTATTGGTGCTGCCGCTCAGCGACAGTGCATCGTGTGAAAACTTGCGGGCACCCTGCAGGATTTCATCGAACTTGTTGTAGTCCACGCCTGCCAGGATGCTGCCCTTGTCGGACGTCTGGCCGAATACGAAGCTGGCACCTTTCCGCTCGCCGTCGTCGTGATCGGAGATGCCGTAGTTCGCGCTGAATTGGGCGCCCTGGTAGTTGGTCTTCAGGATGATGTTTATCACGCCACCGATGGCATCGGACCCGTAAACGGAAGATGCGCCGTCCGTCAAAACCTCGATGCGCTCGACCGCCGCCGTCGGGATCGAGTTCATGTCGTTGTTGAGGATGCGCTGGCCGTCGATCAGGATCAGGGTGCGACTGGGACCCAAGCCGCGCAGGCCCACAAGGGTGCGTCCGGCGGCTCCTATGTTGTTGCCGTTGTTCACGTCGGGGGTCAGCATGCCGCCCGTGATGGTCGGTAGCTGCTGGATGACGCTGCCAAGCGTCAATTTGCCGGTCTGCTGGATCTGCTGGGCAGAAACGGTGACAACGGGGCTGGCGGTTTCCAGGTCCACGCGGCGAATGTGCGAACCCGTGACCACCACGGTCTGCAGGGTCTTCATCTGCTTTTGGCTGGATTGTGATGCAGCCTGGTCTTGCCCATGGGCCGTGCCCACGATGCCCAAGGCGGCAACTGCGCCCAGCGAGAGGGCTGTGCGGACCGAGGCCGCAAGTCCGTTCGGGTTGAGTCTCATTGTTCTCTCCAAACGTTGGCAAGATGCGATGCGCAAGAGGCTCACTCTGGAGTGAGCCAGCAGGCTTTCGACAAACTGTTGCGGATCTCATCACGGCCCCTGTCGAGGCACACCGTACGCCTGTCGCTTCGAGGCACGAGTGCCTGAAGTCATGGGTGCTGATGGACGAACTTGTTGCTGTTCATCATGAACGCGTGCAGCGCTCGCATCGCTCGAACCTGACGTTGCCCATCGTGGAATTTCGGAACGCAGCGCACACCAACCCAACCAATGGGGGATGCCGCCGCTGCGCAGGCGTGGTATGTAACGCCGTTGCACAATTGCACAGTCCAGATTCATTGGATCGATCCATTTTTGAATCGGAGGCGTCTGCGATGAAGCGCTTGCTGTTCGTGGCGGGAGTGCTGGCCTTGGCGGCCGGTGGATTGACCTGGGGTTCGCAGGCAAGGGCCCAGACTTTCGGCAACCAGTTCTATTCGCAGATGCAGTGGCGCGCGATCGGGCCATTGCGCGGCGGCCGCGGTCGCGCGATCGCAGGCGTGCCGAGCCAGCCGAACGTGTTCTACATCGGCAACGACGATGGCGGCGTGTGGAAGTCCACCGACTACGGCAACAGCTGGCAGCCGATCTTCGACAAGGCGCCGACCAGCTCGATCGGCGCGATCGCGGTGGCGGACTCGAACCCGGGCGTGGTCTACGTTGGCACCGGCGAAAGCACCATCCGTCCCGACCAGGCCACCGGCATGGGCATGTACAAGTCCACCGACGCCGGCGAGACGTGGAGCTACATCGGGCTCAAGGAAACCCAGGACATCGCGATGATCGCGGTCGATCCGAAAAACCCCGACCGCGTGTTCGCGGCTGCGATGGGCCACGTGTACGGGCCGAACGCCGAGCGCGGCATCTTCCGTACGCTGGATGGCGGCAAGACCTGGAAGAAGGTGTTGTACGTCAACGAATACACCAGCGGCGACGACATCGAAATGGATCCGTCCAACCCGAATGTCCTGTACGCCACGCTGTGGCAGCAACAGCAAGCACCCTGGGAGAACGGACAGTTCGGCGGCACCGACGGCGGCATCTTCAAGTCCACCGATGGCGGCAACACCTGGACCAAGCTGACGAAGGGTTTGCCGGACGTGCAGCAGGCGCTGCTGCGGATCGCGCCGAGCAATCCGGAAATCCTGTATGCGGCGGTGTCGAGCGGGAAGGGCGCGCCCGATGGCGAGGTCACCCTCTACCGATCGAACGATGCGGGAGCGAGCTGGTTCACGATCACGAAGGATCCGCGACCAGCCTCCCGCATCGGCGGCGGCGACCTGCCGACGCTGGCGATCGATCCGAAGAATCCCGACATCGTGTACAGCGACACGCCGGTGCTGTGGAAGTCCACCGACGGCGGCAAGACCTGGTCCGGATTCCGCGGCGCGCCGGGCGGCGACGATTACCAGCAGACCTGGATCAACCCCAACAACCCCGACATCATCGCGGTCAACAGCGACCAGGGTGCGATCGTCACCGTCAATGGCGGCAAGACCTGGAGCTCCTGGTACAACCAGCCGACCGCCGCGATGTACAAG
>DATEKI010000250.1:0-5013 GCA_035277545.1 Rhodanobacteraceae bacterium
GCGATCGAGGCGATCTACGAAAACCCGGAAGCCAAGGAAGCGGTGTATCGCGAACTCGAACCCGGGATCGCGCGCGACGCGTTGATCGCGACCAACACCTCCTCGATTCCGCTGGACGAATTGCGCGTCGCGTTCACGGAACCGCGGCGCTTCCTCGGCCTGCACTTCTTCAACCCGGTCGCGCAGATGCCGCTGGTCGAAGTGGTGCGCCACGACGAGCTCGATTCGTCCCTCGAAAAGCGCGCCTGGGCATGGGTGAAAGCCCTCGGCAAACTGCCACTGCCTGTCAAGGGCACCCCCGGATTCCTGGTCAACCGCATCCTCGTTCCGTACCTGCTGGAAGCCGTGCGCTGCCACACCGAGGGCATTCCCGATCCCGTGATCGACCGTGCCGGCAAACATTTCGGCATGCCGATGGGACCGATCGAACTGGTCGACACCGTGGGGCTCGACGTCGCGTTGTCGGTGGGCAAGGAACTAGGTCCCTTCCTCAACCTCGAACTGCCAGCCGGCATCGCCGACAAGGTCGAAGGCGGCAAGCGCGGCAAGAAGGACGGCCAGGGCTTCTACACATGGAAGGACGGCAAGCCCGAGAAGCCGAAAGTGGATTCGAACTATCGCGCGCCGGGTGACCTCGAAGACCGCCTGATCCTGCCGATGCTCAACGAAGCCGTGGCCTGCCTGCACGACGGCGTCGTCGCGGATGCCGACCTGCTGGATGCGGGCGTGATCTTCGGTACCGGTTTCGCGCCATTCCGCGGCGGTCCGATCCAGTACATCCGCGCCGCCGGTGCGGGCGTACTGCGCGAAAAACTCGAAGCACTCGCGACGACGCACGGCGCGCGTTTCGCGCCAAAACAGGGCTGGTTCAACCCGGCGCTGGCGGCGCAGGCCTGATCTGTACGCGCGACGAATCCGCCCCGCCGATCACTCCTGCGGCGGCAACGGCATCACCGCGTTGTTCTGCGAAAACACGATCCACCAGCGCGTACCGTCATGGATCAGCACATAGTGCATCCGCGTGCGGAGTACGTCGTTGCCGATGCTCGGACGGATGCCGGGCGGAAGCCTGCTGAAACCGGTCAGGTCGAGGACAAGGTCGGCAAACGCCGCGGAGCTTCCCAGCACACGGATCCTCACCTCGCGCATGGCGAGCCTGCTGCCCTTGAAGATCGTCGCGAACAGCTCTGCGTGCCGCCGCACGTTGGCGTCCCTGTCCTCGAAACGCGCGCCGATGATGTTGACGAACTCGGAGTCTTCCGTGAAATCCTTGCACCAGCCCTCGGCATCCCCTGCATTCCACGCGGCAATCTGCTCGTCGAGCAACTGGCGAATCGCATCTTCAGGAACAGGTGGTGGCTGCATTTCGCTCTCCCGAAAAGTGACATCAAAGCCGGCTGTAACCGCACCCGCTCACCAAGCCCATGCGCTTCGCCAATGCCTGAAACCGCGGCTGCGAACGCAGGGAGTTCCAGCGTGCGTCGATCTTCAGTGGTGTCGTGATGTCGACGGCAACCCCGATGCGTCAACGATTTCCCGCGCCGGTCACATCACCCACTGCGCCGCGCCTGCGGTGAATCCCATGCGATCCATCAAGTCCACGAATCGGGGATGCGAATGCAGGTTCTTCCAGCGCGCATCGATCTTCAAGAATGCCATACGCACGTCCCGTTGCTCATAGGCAAGCTCGAGCAGATCGAGCGCTTCGTCGTGGTGGCCCAGCGCATTGCTGATTGCGGCACGACTGGCGGCAGGTACGAAAGTCGCCTCCGACAACCTGCGCAACTCTTCGCGCAACTGCTCTGCGCCCATACAGTCGCCGGCTGCGACCAGAGCCGGCCCGAGTGCCCCAAGCACCTGGCTGCTTCGCCCTGAAAGCTTTGCCGCATATTCGAGTATGTCGACCGCCGCTCGATCACCGCGCGCACTCACCATCCTCGCTCGCGCCATCAGCGCGACCCAGAAGTCAGGCGCGATCTCGAGTGCTCGTGCGATACGCATGTTGGCCTCCTCGGGACGGCCGGCGGCAGCGAGAAATCCGGCCTCCAGAATATTGAGCAGCGGAGACAGGGGATCCAGCTCGCGCGCTTGACGCGCTTGACTCAACGCTTCGCCAAATCGCCCGAGATTGTTCAGCAGATGCGCGTAAACGAAATGGCCATCGGGAACGCGCGGATCCAGGTTGATCGCGCGCTTGCATGCAAGCTCTGAACCATGCCAGTCCCAATCGTTCCAGAACAAGTTGAAGGCATGCGCTGCGTGCGCTTCAGGTAGGTCGGGATCGAGCGCAAGGGCGTGCTGGACGGCCGCCTTGGCGAGCGGAAACGCCTGCCTCGGATCCATGTCGCCCGTGATGGTCAGTGCACGCCATGCAAATGCCTGCCCGCTCCATGCGCGTGCATACCGCGGCTCGATATCGAGTACCTGTCTAAAAACGCCGATCGCGCGCTTGGCCCTAGACAAACTCGGCGCATCGATAAGATCACGGCCCGCGAGATAGAGACGTTCCGCGGCCGCGAGCGTATCCGGCGCGGCGGCGGCACGCATCTCGTTGTCTGACGCCACGGCCAGATCGGCCACGAAGCGATAACCGCGCCCGGGCACCGTCACGATGTAGCGGTGCTCGCCCGCGCCGACACCGAACGCCTTGCGCAACGACGAGATCGCCTGGGTCAGGTTGTTTTCCTCGACGACCCTGCCTGCCCAGACGGCGGCCAGCAGTTCATTCTTGTCGACCACGCGGCTGCGCTGCTCGATCAGGTACAGCAGCACGTCCATTGCCTTGGAGGTGAGCGTGATCGGCGCGCGGTCAGGCCCGAACAGTTCGCGCGACACGCCGTCCAGCCTGAAGCCGGAAAACTCGTATTGGCGGCGCTCCCCATCCATCGCCTGGCGCTTCAGAGGAATTCAGAACGTTTCAGGAATTTAGCAGGACTCCGCACACCCGTGTGAGCGATGTTGGGTGCGACGTTGGCGGACACCGATGCCGCCAACGGACGCACCCTCGGCCCGCATGGGGAGAACTGCCATGACCACCAACAGAACACTCTCGATCCTGTATGTCGCCATCGCCAGCGGCCTGCTCGCAGCCTGTGGAGGCGGGGGCAGCGTGCGCGCCGTGACGCCTGCTTCGGCGCCGCCCGACCCACCGCCGCCCCCTTCCAGCGCTCCAGCGGAGCCGTGTCCGTCGCCCGTCACGGCCGACTGCACGGTGGACGTGCCACAGGATCAGGACATGACGGGCGGCCGGCAAAGTGACCACGCCCTGATCAAACGTGGCGACGGCCGGCTGACCTTGATCAGCCGGTCGAACACGTTCGGACCACCGGTCGTCGATTATCGCTTCAGCGGCGGCACAACCGTCGAAGCGGGCGCCCTTCGGGTGGCGTCCAGCGCGAGCCTCCACTCGAATGTCACCGTGCAGGCGGCCGGCAGCTTGACGCTGGACGGCGACATGACCGGCGACGTGACCAATCACGGCAACGCCTTGATCCGGGGCACGGTATCCGGCAATGCGTTCAACGACGGGGCACTGACACCAGGTTCGTACAACTCCAGCGGCTCGGTCGTTCCCGCACGAATCGAAGGCAATTTCACCCAGGCGTCGGGGGGCACCCTGGATGCGGTCATCGGCGCAACGACCGGAGGATACCTGTCCGTCACCGGACGCGCCGACATCGACGGCACGCTGCGGCTGATTCCATACACCGACGACTGGGGTCCATATCCGTTGCCTGCTGCGCCGCTGAGCCTCAAAGTCCTGCACGCCGACGGCGGTGTGTTCGGACAATTCGCGCAGTGGACTTCGCCGGGCCTGTTCATCACCGGGGCCCCACGTTACGTCCCGAACGATGTCTACTTCGACATCACTGCGATTTCGGCAGCGCAGGCGATGTCCGCCGCACGCGCGGTCAGGGTCGATCCACTGACGCTGGGAGCCGCCGCCCACTTCGATGCCGCCCTCGGCGATGCCGGAAGGTGGGCGACGATGCCAAGGGGATCACTCACCGCCGCGCAACGACAATTCCTCGCGTCGGCGGGTGCAATCCAGCGGCTCCAGGACTACGACAAGGCCATCAGGTCGTTCGACAGCCTTTCCGGCCATGGCTACGCCGATGCCGCGGATTCGTTGCTCCAGCAGGCGGCGCTGCCGGCACCCGAACTCATGGCCCGCGTGGCCAATCTGCACGCAGGATCGAGGCCGGGGTCGTGGTCTGCAGGATCGACCATGCTGGCGTCCGGAGCGGGCGCGTTCAGGGGTGAACGCGCGGGATTCGACCAATGGTTCGGCGATCACACCCTGCTCGGTTACAGCTTCGGCTGGAGCGACGGCAGCCTGCGCTTCGATCGTTCCGGCGGCGCTGCGCGCGATCAGTCGCCGCAATGGGACGTGTACGTCCAGCGCAACCTCGACGGCGATGCGTATGTGTTTGGCGACATCGGTTACAGCCGCCATCAATTGGATTTCAACCGCCCGATCGACCTCGGCATCGCGCGATACGCCGCAGGCGCCCGCAACAGTTTCGACACGATGCACACCTACATCGAGGCGGGGCGTGGTTTCCGCCTTGGCCAGAGCCGGTTGACGCCCTTCGGAGCCGTGAGCTACGCGATCCTGCACGGCGCCGGCTTCACCGAGCAAGGCAGCACCGGCTTCGAACTGATCGCGCAACAGTCGATGCAACAACGCTTGAGCGCGGCGGCTGGCTTTCGGCTCGCCAGCGAATGGCGCGCAGGCGGCAATCGCTGGACGAGATTCAACCTGACCGCCGGGTATCTCCAGCTTCTGCAGGCTCGTGATGGCGCACGCGCCGCGTTCACCGGCGCGCCCGACATGACGTTCGTGCTCGACGGCGTGCAGGGCCATCGCAACACCGGCTGGCTGCAGATGAACCTCGCCACCGGCAACGAACACTGGAACTGGCTGTTGAGCTACGACAGGCAAGCCAGCGATGAAGCCCTGTCACTGGGCGCGAAGTTCGATTTCTGACCCAACCCGGATGTCCATTTCAA
>DATEKI010000251.1:0-5877 GCA_035277545.1 Rhodanobacteraceae bacterium
ACCGTGTGCAAGAGCGGCGTGGAATCCGCCAAGGCCGCCAAGCGCCTGGTCAAGGCCGGCTTCACCAACGTCGCCACGCTCGCCGGCGGCATCAATGCGTGGAAGCAGGCGGACTTGCCGCTGGCCAAGGGCAAGCGCTGACGCCACGGATCATCTGGGCCTGCCAAACCCGTGCCTTGCCGCAGTCGGGTTTGAAGCGACGGCGTGACCCCGGCTTTCAATTGCCCGGGTTTCCAGGCAAGGCCACTGCAGCCGATACGACGTCACCGCCTGTCGGGTCAAGGTTCATGCCATCAAGGCGGTGACGTGTGCCGCGGTGCATTCGCGCAGCGCTTCGAGATCGTAGCCGCCTTCCAGCGCTGAAACGATGCGGCCGTCCGCGTGGCGGTCGGCGAGTTCGGCAAGGCGCTGGGTGATCCAGGTGTAGTCCTCGGTTTCGAGGCGCAGTTGCGCCAGCGGGTCACGGGCGTGGGCGTCGAAGCCGGCGGAGATCAGCAGCAGCTTCGGACGGAACAGGTCGAGTTCGGGCAGCAGTTTTTCTTCCCACGCGGTTCGGAATTCGGCCGAGCCTGCTCCCGGTGGCAGCGGGGCGTTGAAGATGTTGCCGGCGCCGTGTTCGTCGGCCGCGCCGGTGCCGGGATATAGCGGCATCTGGTGGCTGGACGCGTACAGCACACGCGGGTCGTGGCGGAAGATGGCCTGGGTGCCGTTGCCGTGGTGGACGTCGAAGTCGACGATGGCGACGCGGTCGAGCAGGTGCGCGCCGAGCGCGTGCGCGGCGGCAGCGGCAATACTGTTGAACAGGCAGAAGCCCATCGCTTCGTCGCGCGTGGCATGGTGTCCGGGCGGACGCACGGCGCAGAATGCGCGGCGGATTTCGCGGGCCAGCAAAGCGTCGGTCGCGGCGCATGCGGCGCCGGCCGCGCGCAGCGCGGCTTCCAGCGAACCGGGGGACATCAGCGTGTCGGGATCCAGTCGCGCCGTGCCGTGCGGCGGCGCGCTCGCGAAGATGTAGTCGACGTATTCGGATGCGTGCACGCGTTCGAGCTGTTCGCGGGTTGCGCGCGGTGCCTCGACGCGTTCGATCGCCGCGAATGGCGGATCGTCCAGGGCCTGCAACACCGCGTGCAGGCGCGCGGGGGATTCGGGATGGTCGTTCCCGGGATCGTGGCCGAAGCAGTCTGGATGCGTGTACAGGCGCAAGCTCATCGCCTCACCCGGCGGGCTTCCTTCTTTTTTCGTGCTGCCACAAAACTTCGCCGTGGCCGCCGGCGCGTGCCAGCACCCGCGCCAGCACGAACAGCAGGTCGGACAGTCGATTCAGGTAATGCACGACTTGCGGTCGCACGCTTTCGCCTCGCGCCAGCGTCACCACGCGGCGTTCGGCGCGGCGGCAGACGGTGCGCGCGATGTGGCATTGCGCCGCGGCCATGCCGCCGCCCGGCAGGATGAATTCCTTGAGCCGCGGCAGGTCTTCGTTGTAATGGTCGAGCGTCTGTTCGAGGCCGGTGACATCGGCGTCGTGGACCAGTTCCATGCCGGGCACGCACAACTCGCCACCCAGGTCGAACAGCGCGTGCTGGATGCGCACCAGCAATTCGCGGATGTCATCGGGCAGGCCCCCGCAGGCGAGCAGCACGCCGAGCGTCGAGTTCAATTCATCGACGGTGCCATACGCCTCGACACGCGCGGAATCCTTGGGCGTACGCGAACCATCGCCCAGGCCCGTAGAGCCATCATCGCCGGTGCGCGTGTAAATCTTCGAAAGGCGATTGCCCATCAATGCGCGGTGGTCAGGCGCAGCGCGTTCCAGCGGCGGCCCAGCAGCGCGAAGCCGCCGAACAGCAGCGCAGTCCACAACACGGTGCCGGGCAGGCTGCCGTGCTCGTAGAACGGCCAGCCGGCGACGTAGCAGGTCATCAAGCCGCCCAGCGTGTGCGGGTACATCGTGGACGTGGCCCACGTGAAGAAGTTGGTGACCAGATAGAAGCCCGTTGCGCTGGCGACTGCCGCGACCAGCGTGTTGCCGATGCGCACGCGACCGCGCAGGGCGAAGCCGGCGAACGCGGTCAACGCCACGCACGCATATATGACGGGAGCGACCACCAGCCAGTCCACGATTTGCGACGACGGCAGCGAGAAGGCGATCACGAGGTCGGCGCAGGCCATCGCAACCAGCGGCACCGCGATCGCCAGCTTGCGGTTGGCGAAATACGCGCCGCCGAACAGGGCCATCGCCTCGACGGGCGTGAAGTTCCATGGCAACGACCCCGCCGCGTAGTGCACCAGCAACCGGTAGATCACGGTGAACGCGACCATGCCGCACAGCACCAGCGTGCCGGGGGAAACGAATGACGATTGCGTGGAGCGTGCGGGCTGCGACATGGAATCCATCCTCGTTGCGATTGCCGCTAGTTTAGCGCAGGGCATCCGCGTCCGGCTGACCCGCGTCAACCGGCTATCATTCCTTAAATGACGCAACATACGGACATCCTGATCGTCGGCGGCGGCCTCGTGGGCGCTTCCCTCGCGCTGGCGCTGGATGCCGCGGGGCGCCGCGCCACCTTGCTGGAAGCCGCACCCGCACGCATCGCGCTCGATCCGGGCAACGACGACAACGATCGCAACCTCGTGCTGGCGCGCGCCTCGGTCAACGCGCTGAAGGCGTTGCAGGTGTGGCCACAGCTCGAGGCCGCGGCAGGCACGATCCGCCGCGTGGAGATCAGTCGCGCGGGTGAGTTCGGCAAGCTGCGAGTGACGGCGGACGATGCCGGCGTGGATGCACTCGGCCGCGTGGTGCCGGGGCGCGTGCTGGGCGCGGCGCTGGAACGCCGGCTTGCCGCCTGCCGGCACATCGAACGCCTGGCGCCCGCGAAACTGCTCGCGCTGGCGCACGCCGAATCGGGCTGGCAGGCGCGCGTCGCGATGGGTGGCGAAGAACACGACATCGAAGCGCATCTCGTCGTCGGCGCCGACGGCAGCGATTCGATGGTGCGCGCACAGGCCGGCATCGGCGCGCAGGAACATGATTATGCGCAGAGCCTGTTCGTCTTCACGGTTGGCTGCGAGCACGACATCCCCGATTGGGCGTTCGAGCGCTTCACCGATGAAGGTCCCGTCGCGCTGTTGCCGCTGCCGAACCAGAGGCGCGGCATGGTGCTGACCGTTTCCGCCGATCGCCACGACGAGGTCGCCGCGATGGATGATGCGGCATTCGTCGCGCTCGCGCAGCAACGCTTCGGCTGGAAACTCGGAAAGCTGTCGCGGCCGGGCAAACGTTTCGCGCATCGCATCCGCCGCGTGCTGGCGGACGCCGGCACCGCGCCGCGTGCGGTGCTGGTCGGCAACGCTGCGCAAACCGTGCACCCGATCGGTGCGCAAGGGTTCAACCTCGGATTGCGCGATGCGTTGACCTTGGCGGAATTGGTTGCCGAAGGCGGTGATCCCGGTGCGTCCGCATTGCTGGATGAATACGCCGCGCGGCGAAAGACGGATCGCGACGGCGTGCTGGCTTTCAGTCACGGATTGATCGCGCTGGGTTGCCTGCCGCAACCGGCGCTCGCGCCGCTGCGCTCGCTGGCGATGCTCGCGCTTGATGGCATAGCGCCGCTGCGGCACGCGGTTGCGCGTCGTGGAATGGGGTTTCGCGGCGCGCCTCCGGGGGCGGCACTGGACGCCGGTCCGTGAACGCACGTCGTCCGCCGCTTGATATCGCGATCGCCGGTGGTGGCATGGTCGGTGCGACGTGCGCGTTGGCGTTGGTGCGTCGCGGGTTCGCGGTCGCGTTGCTGGAAGCGCGCGAACCTGCACGATGGAGCATCGACGATCCCGAAGACCTGCGCGTGATCGCGTTGGCGCCTTCGTCGGCGCGCTTGCTGGACGAACTCGGTGCGTGGCGCGCCATTCAAACCGCGCGCGTGTCGCCGTACCGGCGCATGCGCGTGTGGGATGGCGTATCGGGTGCGGAAATCACGTTCGATGCCGCGCGCGAGGGTCGCGCGCAACTTGGCTGGATCGTCGAGAACAGGCTGGTCGCGCGCACGCTGTGGGATGCATTGGAAAGCGCCCGTGTGCGCCGCGTGTGCCCGGCACATGTCGCGTCGTTCGCGCAGCGCGAGGATCGCGTCACGCTGGACTTGAATGATGGTGAAATGCTGTCGGCCGCGTTGCTGGTGATCGCGGATGGCGCGGGTTCGGTGTTGCGCGAGCAGGCTGGCATCGTCGTGCGCGGACGCGACTACCACCAGCGCGCCGTGGTGGCGCACGTGGCGACCGAGCGCACGCACGAAGCGACCGCGTGGCAGCGCTTCACCGAGGGAGGTCCGATGGCGTTGTTGCCGCTGGCCGATGGCCGCAGTTCGATCGTTTGGTCGCTGCCGGAAGCGCGGGCAAGCGAAGTGCTGGCCATGGACGACGCCGCATTTTGCGAAGCCGCGGGCATTGCGTCGGATTTTCGATTGGGAAGGATCACCTCCACCACGCCGCGCGCTACGTTCCCGTTGCGCCTGCAGATCGCCGAACGTTTCGCGGCGGGGCGTTGCATATTGATCGGCGATGCCGCACACGCGGTGCACCCGCTGGCGGGGCAGGGCGCGAACCTGGGTTTGCGCGACGTCGCGGAACTCGCCGCGGTGCTGGGCGGGGCCCGCGATGCCGGGCGCGATTTCACCGCGCCGCACGTGTTGCAACGCTACGCGCGCAGGCGGCGCTTGGAAGGTACGCGGGATGCGCGCAGTTTCGATGCAATCGAACGGATGTTCGCGTGGCAATCGCCCGCGTGGGCCGCATTGCGCGGCTTCGGCATGCGTGCGGTGGATGCGATCGAACCGCTGAAGCGGCGCCTGTCGGCGCACGCGGCGGGCCTGACCTGACGGGAGACGATCATGCGCAAGACCTTCCTCGCGTTGTTGCTGCTGTTCGGTCCTGCATCGTTTGCGCACGCCGCGATGCGTACGCAAACCGTCGACTACGGCGTCGATGGCAAGGCCATGCAGGGCGTGCTGGTCTGGGACGATGCGGTGAAGACGCCGCGCCCCGGGCTGCTGATGATCCCGGACTGGGTCGGTATCAATCCGGTGAACATCGATTTCGCCAAGACGATTGCCGGCAAGGACTACGTGATCTTCATGGGCGACATGTACGGCAAGGATCTGCGCCCGAAGGACAGCAAGGAAGCGCAGGCCGCGACCAGGCCGCTGTACGCCGATCGGCCGATGTTGCGCAAACGCGTCGCCGTTGCCTTCGCCGAATTGAAGATGCTGACGGCGAAACACGCGGCGCCGATCGACGCGTCGAAGCTCGCGGCTATCGGATTCTGCTTCGGCGGCACGTCCGTGCTCGACCTCGCGCGCAGCGGCAGCGACGTCGCTGCCGTGGTGAGCTTCCACGGCGGCCTGGGTACCGACGATCCCGCGCTCGCGACGCACATCAAGGCGCGCGTGCTGGCGATGAATGGCGCCGACGATCGTGGCACCATGCCGGATGCGCCAGCATTCATGAAGGAAATGCAGCAGAGTCCCGCGCCGTGGCAATTCGTGGTGTTCGGTGGTGCAGTGCACTGCTTCGCCGAGCCCCAGGCGCATTCACCGCCGGGCTGCGTGTACGACCCGCCGGTGGCAAAGCGCGCGTTTGCGTTGATGCACGCGTGGCTGGACGAGGCGTTCGCGGGGAAGCCGTGAACCCCTCTCCCTTCGGGAGAGGGGGGGCTCAACTCGTGCGGTTGACCGCGTAATCCGCCAACCCCGCCAGCGCGTCGCGGTATTCGGAGCGCGGCAAGCCTTCCAGCGCGGCGTGCGCGGCGTCGGCGTGGGCTTCCGCCTTGGCGCGGGTGCGCTCGAGTGCGCCGGTGCCGCGGATCGCCGCGATGATCACGTCCAG
>DATEKI010000252.1:0-8795 GCA_035277545.1 Rhodanobacteraceae bacterium
CCCAAGCGTGGCCGCGCAATCGCTGCCCCCGGGCGTTCGCGAACTCCTGCGGGAGGCGCAGGGCGAGTTGGCGCACCGAAGGTTTGCCGTCGCGGCGCGCATCCTGGAGCCTGTATTGCAGCGCGCGCCCGATTGCGCCCCGGCACTGGGCATGGCAGAAGTCGCCGCGCAGATGCAGGGCCGACACAGCGATGCAGTGGCATTCTTCCGCAAGGCGCTCGTGAATCAGCGAGAGGATGCGGGGTTGCATGCCGGCCTTGGCATCTCGCTGTTCGAATCGGGCGATCTCGACGGTGCGGTTGCGGCGCTGCGACGCGCCTGCGAACTGGCGCCGGGCGTGGCGGCGGGTTGGTACAACCTCGGCAAGGCGCTCAAGTTGCAGGTGCATACCGGCGAGGCAATCGAAGCCTTGCAACGGGCCCTGCGACTCGATCCTTCGCACGTTGCGGCACGGCTGACCCTGGCCGATGCACAAGCGGGCATCGGCGAGATCGATGCGGCGGCGGCTGAACTGCGGCGCCTGCTGAAGACACATTCCGGTAATGCGCATGCGTGGTTCGCGCTGGCCAACCTGAAGGTAGTGCCGTTCACGGACGAGGACGTGGCCTTGTTGCGGCGCCATTTCGATCAGTCGGAGGTGGCCGCGGAAGACCGGGTGCTGTTCGGGTTCGCGCTGGCGCGGGCGCTGGAAGACCAGGAAAACATTGCGGAATCGTTCGCGGTGTTGCAGCGCGCCAACAGATTGCAGCGCCAGCGCCTGCGCTGGAATGCCGCGAGCCACCGCGAACTGATCGGCGACATCGAGCGCGTCTTCGCGGCGACGTTGCCTCCATCGATCGATCCACGGCAGGGCGGCGAGGTGATCTTCATTGCGGGTATTCCGCGTTCGGGCTCCACACTGGTCGAGCAGATCCTTGCATCGCATCCGGCCATCGAAGGTGCCAATGAAATCACTGACTTGCCAATGATTCTGGATCAGGAATCACGGAAGCGTGGACACGCCTATCCCGGGTGGGTGCGCGACGCGACGCCGGACGATTGGCAGCGGCTGGGGGCCGAATACCTCGCGCGCACCGCACGCTGGCGGGCGCACAAGCCGCGTTTCAGCGACAAGAATCTGGCGACCTGGAAACATGTGGGCGCGGCGCTGGCGATGTTGCCGGCTGCGCGCGTGGTGATCGTGCGCCGCGATCCGCTGGAAGCCTGCCTTGCCTGTTATCGGCAGTGGTTTGCCAGCGGAACCCAGTTCGCGTACGACCTCGATGAAATGGCCGATTACTGCATCGACTTCGTCCGCCTTGCTCGGTTCTGGTTGCAGCGATTTCCCGACTGGGTGTTCGACCTCGAATACGAAGCGCTGCTGGCCGATCCCGAAACCGTCATACGTCGATTGCTCGATTTCTGCGGTCTGCCGTTCGATCCGGCGTGCCTCGTCTTTCACCAAACGCGGCGCACGGTGGTCAGCGCGGCCAGCGCGGCGCAAGTGCGCCAGCCCTTGCGCCGCGACACCGCGCGGGCGGCGGGCTATGGTCGCTTGCTGGACAGGCTGCGCCAACGCCTGCGTGGGGCTGGACTGGCATGACCGTTCCTGCGAACGGATTCCACGCGCAAGGTCGGCGGCGGGTTCCTGGCCGTCCGCGGGCATCGAGGTGAATCCGCATTTGCATTTTCGTTAATTCGGAGTTAGTTTGCGGACGCACTGCGACGAGGGGCAGCGCAGACCGCTTCCGACGACCTTGGGTTGCCGAAAGCTTTTCGGTGCGGTTTGTCGCGAGTCGTTCCGGGGAGAGGCGGACGGGTGCCGCACGGGCTGCTACCTTTTCGGGGAGCATGGCTCATGAGCGGCAATTCTCGGCGCGTCTCGCGCCATCGTTTGTTCCAGCGCAAGGCGCTGGCTCTCGCAATCGGCGGAACCGTAGCGCTGGCATTCAACGGCGCGGCGTTCGCGCAGGCCACCACCGGCACCATCTACGGCACGGTCCCCGTCGCCTCGGGCGAAACCATTCAGATCACCGGCGGTGCGGGCTTCAACCGCATCATCACGGTCGGACCATCCGGCAGGTATTCGATCACTCTGCCGGTAGGTACTTACATCGTGTCGCTGCTGCAGAACGGCAAGGTCGTGCAGACCAAGACCGACGTCAGCCCGGTGGCGGCGGGCGCGGTGGCGGTGGACTTCACCTCGTCCGTATCCGCAACACAGACCTTGTCCACGATCAACGTCACGGCGAATGCGATTCCTCCGATCGATGTGACCACCACCAACCAGGTCACCACGATCACGGCCCAGCAGTTGCGGCAACTGCCGTTGCAGCACACCGCCGAAAACATCGCCTTGCTGGCGCCGGGCGTGACGCCCGGTGGTGCCGTGCTGGGAAGCGCCAACCCCACGGCGCTGGGCACGCCCATGCTGGTCTTCGGCGGCGCCTCGGTTGCGGAGAACGCTTATTACTTCGACGGCATGAATACCACCGATCAGATCACCGGACAGGGTGGCGTCGGCCTTCCGTACGGCGCGATCGAGCAGCAACAAACCTTCACCACCGGCTACGGCGCCAAATACGGACGCTCCGTCGGCGGCGTGATCAACCAGATCGGCAAGAGCGGTTCCAACGAATGGCACTTCGGCTTCCAGGCTTCATGGGCGCCGGCCACGCTGCAAGCCAGTCCCGTCAATGCCTACTGGAACAACCCGCGCTATACGGGCGCGCTGGCCTCGAATCCGGGTGAGGCTTACGGCCAACTGTACCAATATCGCAAAGGCAATTCGGGCACGCTGAATGCCGTGGAGACCGGCCTCGCGGTTGGCCAGCCGGGACAGGAAACCATCTACGACGCCTATGTCAGCGGACCGATCGTCAAGGACAAGCTGTTCTTCTTCCTGGGCGTCGAACAGGACAACGCCCACTCCAACTCCATCACTCCCAACACCGGCAACACCTACAACATCTTCTACACCACGCACGCCCCGAAGCTCTACGCCAAGCTCAACTGGAACATCAACGAAAGCAACTTCGTGACGCTCACCGCGGCGCAGAACTCCTTCAAGTCGTGGGCAACCGCTTACGATTTCGATTACAGCACTTTCAAGACGGGGGCCTTCAACAACCTTGGCCAGACCACCAAGAACACCTTCCGCACCTGGGTATTCAACTACACGTCCTACATCACCGACAATCTGACGCTGAACGCGATGTTCGGCAAGACGCACGGCGAGTATTACACCCAGCAGCCCCTGTTCCCGGGCTTGACCGCGGACCTGGCCAACATCAGCGGTTCATCCAGCCAGAACCCGGCTTTCCTGCCGCCCGGATCGACCGGCATTTCGAACAAGCAGGTCAACTCGAACATCAGCCGCCCAAACCATCGCAGCAGCATCATGAACTACCGCCTGTCGCTGGACTGGAAGGTGCCCTGGAACCTGTTCGGTACGCATGACGTATCGGTCGGTATCGACAACATCACGACCCAGGACATCGATGACGGTACGGACATGACCGGTCCAGGATTTCAATGGATATACAGGGTTGGCGATCCTGGCACGCCGATCATCGGCGGCTGCTGCAACAACATCAACGATCCCCCGTACGTCGGGCCACCCGATTCCAACCCGGACGGCGCCGGCGGCTATTACGCCTTCAAGAACATCTTCATCAACCAGGCCAGCGTGCGCGTGGTGCAGCGCGCCCAGTATGTCCAGGACGATTGGCAGATCACGCCCAATTTCCTGCTGAACCTGGGCATCCGCAACGACCAGTTCACCAACTACAACCCGATCGGCTTGCCCTACATCCGTCTCACCAAGCCGCAGTGGCAACCGCGTATCGGCTTCAGTTGGAACGTGTTCGGCGATGCCTCGATGAAGGTGTTCGGCAACGCCGGCCGCTACTATCTTGCGCTTCCGGCGGGAGTGGCCCTGCGCGGCGCAGGCGCCTCAACGTTCACCGGTCAGTACTACACGTACTCGGGGATCGACCCGAACACGGGCGAACCGACCGGCTTGACTCCGATTCCGGAGAATCCTGTCAATGGCGTGTCGGCCAACAATGAATACGGCGAAACGCTGGATCCTCGCACGGTGGCTGCGACGAACATCAAGGCGGAGTATTCCGACAATTTCGTGCTGGGGATGCAGAAGCTGTTCCACTTCAGGGATATTCCGCTGGTATTCGATGCCACCGGCGTTTATCAGAAGCTGGGCCGGATCGTGGACGACTGGGATGATCAGCAGCGGATGTGCGCGGCGGGGTTCTCGGAAGGCTTGACCTGGCTGACACCGGATGCCTGCACGAACTACACATTGGGCGCGGTGCTGATCAACCCGGGTGAAAACCAGACGATCCTGGTGAAGACGCCAAGCGGCGGTCTTGCGCCCGTCACCGTCAACCTGGCCCAACAGGGCTTCGAGCGGAAACCAATCCGCAAGTACTACGCACTCAACTTGTCGTTGGAGCATCCCTGGGACGGCAAATGGTTCGGCAAGATCATGTACACGTTCTCGAAGGATTACGGCAACACAGAGGGGCCCGTGGATTCGACCATCGGCCAGGGCGGATCCTCGGTATCCATCACCGAGCAATGGGACTTCGCGCAGTTGATGGAATGGTCGTACGGCGAGCAATTCAACAGCCAACGGCACCAGTTGAAAATCTACGGCGCCTATGCGATCACGCCGGAGTGGATAGCCGGCGCCAACGTGTTCATCGCATCCGGCCATCCGACGATCTGTCTTGGTCGTTACGGGGTCGCCCAGAACGACCCACTGGGTTATGGCAATGCCTACCATTGGTGCGGCGGCCAACCCGCGCCCCCGGGATCGACCGGTCACACGCCGTGGGAACATCAACTGGACCTCAACATTGCATACAAACCCAGGTGGGCGGACAACAAACTGGGCTTCACGCTGGCTGTGTTCAATGTGTTCGACAACCAGACGCCGCTGCAGTTTTCTTCCGGCTACGGCACCACCAGCACCCCGCGTGCGCTCTACAACCACGTGCTGGGCTGGCAGCCACCGCGTTCCGTGAGGTTCACCGTCTCTTACGACTGGTAAGCGCTTGTGCAGGATCGCTCTTGCGCCAGGGAAGGGATCTGCAGCAAGCGCAAATCCGACCGCCGGGTATGTGCCCGGCGGTTTTTTCATGCGAAAGTGGACTGCGGTAATCTCGACCGGACCGTTCATGTCTTTTTGAGATGACAGATATCGAACCCGGACTCCAGCCTCGAATGTCGAGTGGGACGCCCTCGCCCCTGGCCTCGCGGCTGCTGGCGCGTGCGCAAAAGGAATTGCAAAGTGGCGATGCCGACGCCGCGACACGGACTTTGTCCAACGTGCTGTCGCTCGCGCCCGGCAGTGTCGAAGCGATGCGCTGGATGGCCATCGCGGCACAGAATCGCGGGGATCACGCCCTGGCCGTCGACTATTTCCAACGTGCGCTTGCGTTCTTGCCCGGCGATGCCGATCTGCTTGTCGGATTGGGTGTTGCAATGTATCGAACGGGAGCCGTGGACGAGGCCATTGCGCACCTGAAACGTGCCTGTGAGCTTGAACCCGCATCTGCGTCAACCTGGTACAACCTCGCCGAAGCGCTCAAGCCGCAGGTCCACACGGAAGAAGCCATCGAGGCTTTGCAACGCACACTTGCGCTGGACCCTTCGCACATCCCGGCACGACTTGCGCTGGCGCGTGCTTGGACGAGCCTGGGGCGAATCGAAGCGGCGGTTTCCGATCTGCGCGAGCTGCTGAGCCGGGAACCGGAGCATGCCGAAGCCTGGTTTGCGCTGGCCAATCTGAAGACCGTCAAGTTCGACGCGCGGGATGTGCAGTTGCTGGAGCGCGCATTGGCGCATGCGGATATTGCATCCGATTCGCGCATCTGGCTCGGGTTCGCGCTGGCGAAAGCTTTGGAGGATCTAGGCGACTACGCGCGTGCGTTCGATGTGTTGCAAGAGGCCAATGCGCGGCAGCGTAATCAGGGGAATTGGGACTCCGCAGGTGAGCACGCGCGCCTGGATGCGATCATGCGGGTGTTTGCCGAACCGGCGCCGCAGCCGCTGGATGCAAATCTCGGCCACGAAGTGATCCTGATCGCGAGCATTCCGCGTTCCGGCTCGACGTTGCTGGAGCAAATTCTGGCATCGCATCCGGAAGTCGAAGGCGCCAACGAGATCAAGGATCTGCCGCGACTGGTCGAGTCGGAATCACAACGCCGTGGACGCAATTTCCCATTGTGGGTACCTGACGTGTCGCCGGTGGAATGGCAGGGTCTCGGTAGACGGTATCTCGAAAGCACCGCACGCTGGCGCGAGCGCAAGCCGCGCTTCACCGACAAGAATCTGCTGAACTGGATGCTGACCGGCGCGGCGCTGATGATGTTGCCAGCCGCCCGTGTGGTGATCATGCGTCGTGATCCGCTGGAAACCTGTCTCGCGTGTTACCGGCAATGGTTCACGGGACAGGCCGGGTTTGCATACGACCTCGACGAGATGGCGGACTTCTATGTCGACTTCTGGAAGCTGACCCGTTTCTGGCTGAAGGCGTTTCCGGATCGCGTGTTCGACCTGGAATACGAAACCCTGGTGGCCGAACCGGAGCGCACGATCCGCCGGCTGCTGACTTTCTGCGGGTTGCCCTTTGATCCGGCATGCCTGGCATTTCACCGCACCGAACGCACGGTACTGAGCGCGCCCAGCGCGGCGCAGGTGCGCCAACCGTTGCAGCGGAACACCGCAAGGGCGAGCCGTTACGGCAGCAAGCTGGACCATCTGCGTGAGCGCTTGCGCAAGGCCGGCTTATGATCCAGGGAGCCCGGAACCCGACATGTCCCGGATAGAAGCGCTTCTTGCCGAACTCCGGTTGACACTGCCGCCGGAAGTCAAACCACCGGCTGGAGTGGTGCTGCCGTTCCGTTTCGTGCGCGTGCTCGGCGACCGCGCATTGATATCGGGACACAGTCCGCAAGCTGCGGACGGCTCGATTGCAGGACCGTTCGGCAAGGTGGGCCGCGAGCTGACGGTGGAGCAGGGCTACGCAGCCGCCCGGCTCACCGCGCTGTCGATGCTCGGCAGCCTGCAGCGCGAGCTCGGCGATCTCGATCGTGTGAAGCACTGGGTGCGGCTGTTCGGCATGGTCAATTCCGCCCCCGGCTTCGATCGCCAACCTGCGGTGATCAACGGCTGCTCCGATCTGATCCTGCAATTGTGGGGCAATGATGCCGGCGCGCATGCGCGCAGCGCGGTCGGCATGGCCGAATTGCCGTTCGGCATTCCCGTGGAAATCGAGGCGGAAGTGGAGATTGCGTAGGGCGGGTTTCAGCCCGCCGACTTGCGCGATGAAGGCGGGTCAAGACCCGCCCTGCGCCGCGAGTCGGTGCGCCAGCAATTTCTCGTAATGCGGCCTGCACGCATCGGCAAGGCGTTGCTGGAACGCGGTGAGCCTTTCATTGCCTGGCCTGTACGGCGCGAAACCCGTCGAGCGTTCCACGGCCGCATACCAGTGCGGCGCCCAGACGCCATCGCTGGTGCGCTTGCCGGCGGGCCAACCCAGCATGCGTTCGCTGAAGGGAATACCGAGCTTCACGCACAACGTGCCCAGCGCAGCGCGCGGGTCCTTCAACACATCGGCGGCGTCGATCACGGGCGGCGCATGGCCCAGGCGGTCGCAGACGTGATCGAACAAGCGCGCCTGCTGTTCGAAGCCGAGTTCCCAGGCCGCGGCATCGGGACGCTGGATGGTGAAGGAAGCGGCCACGCGTTCGGGCTCGCGGATCAAAAAGCAGTTGGTGACTTGATCCAGCCAGTCCAGCGGCATGTCCGGCAGCATGTGCTGGGTCATGTGCTTCTGGTACCAGATGGCTTTGCCGTCGGGGATGGGGCCGGTGAGCGTGGCCGCGACCTTGGCGTCATCGTTTTCCTGCGCGGCGATCACGTCGTCGCGCCCCGGATGATTCACGCCGGTCTCGACGAGGTAGTGCGCGTAGAACGGTTCGTCGATCACCGCGGTGTCCCCGCGGTTCTCCCACGCGCGCATCATCGCGGTGGAAATGTTGCGCGGCCCCGACCACATCGCGATGCGCAAGCCGACGCGCATCGTCACACCTGCACGCCCGCGCGGCTTTCGGTTTCCACGAGCTGCCTGTAGACGTCCTGCAGGTGTTTGCACATCGGGCCGCGCTTGCCGTCGCCGATGACGCGCCCGTCGATCTCGTGCACCGGCGTCAGGCCCGCGAAGGTGCCGGTGACGAAGGCTTCATCGGCACCGTACACATCGGTCAGGCTGAAACTTTTCTCGAATGCGGGAATGCCGTTCTCGCGGCAAATGCGCAACACGTTCGCGCGCGTGATGCCGGGCAGGCAATACATGCCGGACGACGTCCACACTTCGCCCTTGCGCACGATGAAGAAATGCGTGGAATTGCAGGTGGCGACGAAGCCGTGCGGATCGAGCATCAGCGCTTCGTCGTAGCCGGCCTTCTGCGCCTGGATGCAGGCGAGGATGCAGTTCAGCTTGGAATGGCTGTTGAGCTTGGGATCCTGCACGTCGGGCGCGCCGCGCCGCACGTGCACGGTGAAGAGGCGGATACCGCGCTTGACCGTTTCCGGCAGCGGCTGCTTGTATTCGGGGATGATCACGATGGTCGCGCCGCCGATCACGAAGCGCGGGTCCTGGTGCGGCGTGGCCTTGATGCCGCGCGTCACCATAAGGCGGATGTGCACGTGGTCGCGCATATTGTTCGCGCGCAGCACGTCGAGCAGGCGCTGCGTCAATTCATCGCGTGTCAGGCCGATGTCCAGGT
>DATEKI010000253.1:0-9949 GCA_035277545.1 Rhodanobacteraceae bacterium
CCAGAACACCGACCTCTACAACTACGCGCCCATCAATTACCTGCAGACACCACAGGAGCGGCACGCCGCCTTCGCGCAGGGCCGTTACGAATTCAGCCCAGCGCTCGCGGTGAACGCGGATGTGCTGTTCAACCAGCGCACTTCCAGCCAGCAACTGGCGCCGCCCGACATCTTCGTCGCCGCGATCAACCCCGGCAACCCGGATTCGATCCCGGTCGACTCCGGCAATCTGTACAACCCGTTCGGCGAACCCTTGCTGATCGCGGTGCGCCGCTTTACCGAAGCCGGGCCACGCCGCTACGAGCAAACCGACAACACCTTGCGCGTGCATATCGGTTTCGACGGATTGTTCTCGATCGCGCAACGCGATTTCAGATGGAGCGTGGATGTGGCGTCCACACGCTCGGACACGCGCGAACGGGTCACGCCCTATTTCGACGACCGCAAGCTTGCGCTCGCGCTTGGACCTTCGTTCCTCGACTCGTCCGGTGTCGCCGAATGCGGTACGCCCGCCGCGCCGATCGCGGGCTGCGTGCCGCTGGACCTTTTCGGACCGCCCGGATCGGTCACACCGGCCATGCTCGGTTACGTCGGCGTCACCGAAGTGAATCGTTATCGCGACCAGTCGCGTTCCGCGGGTGCGCGCGTCACGACCAGCAACCTGCTGCAGCTTCCGGATGGTGCGCTCGCGTTCGCGGCGGGTGTCGAATACCGCCACCTGAGCGGCAGTTCCCTGCTCGATCCGCTGGAAGCGGAAGGCTTCGCCAACGGCAACGGCGGCGATACCAGCGACTCGACCGCCGGCAGTTACTCGGTGAGCGAAGCCTACGTCGAGTTCGACGCGCCGCTGTTGGCGAACAGGCGTTTCGCGAAAGAACTGGCGGTTACCCTCGGCACGCGCTACTCGCGTTATTCGAATTTCGGCGGCACCACCAATTCGCAACTCGGCTTGCGCTGGCGGCCGGTGGCGGACGTGTTCCTGCGGGCCAATTACGCCCAGGGTTTCCGCGCGCCTTCGGTCGATGACCTCTATGGCGGTGCCCAGCGCAGCGTCGAGTACAACGGCATCACCGATCCGTGCGATGCGACGAACAACCCGACCGCCGCGGTGCGGGCGCGCTGCACGGCGTTGGGTGTGCCGGCGAACGTGGATTCGATGAACGAACTCGGCAGCGTCACGCAGGCCGGCAATCCGCGGTTGCAGCCCGAAACGGCGCGTTCGCGCGGCGCAGGCGTCGTCTACAACCCGCGCCAGCTTCCGGGATTCGTCGCGAGCCTCGATTGGTACGACATCCGCCTGCGCAATGCGATCGGCGATCGCGGCGTCCAGGGCATCGTCAGCGATTGCTACGAACACGGCAACGACGCGTATTGCGCGTTGATCACGCGCAGCCCGGTCGATGGCACGATCCAGCACGTCAGCGACCTGATGCAGAACCTGCCAGGCGGGATCGAAACCGCGGGCTACGACTTCGCGGTGGCCTGGCAACGCGACACGCGGCTGGGGCGCATCGCGTTGCACTGGAACACCAACTACGTCGATTATTTCGGCGAGATCGACAAGCCGGCGCCCGGCACAGCGCTGCCGGGTGGCTCGACGGCGCACGGCAACATCGTCGGCATGAACAGCGCCACCGACAACCTGTTCGGCGTGATCTGGCGCTGGCGATCGCAGTTGCAACTCGCGTGGGAAAGGAAACCGTGGAGCGCGTCGATCACCGAACGCTACTTCTCCGGCATCGACGAGGATTGCAGTGAAATCGCTTATTACGCGGGCATCGGCAATCCCGCCTACCTGAACCTGTGCTCGGGTGGGCAACGGACGAAACTGATCGCCGGCAACGATGTCCCCTGGAACCATGTCGGCAGCGTCGCCTACACGGACATCGAAGCCCGCTGGGACGCGCCGTGGCGCGCGCGCATCACGTTCGGCGTCCGCAACGTGCTGGGCCGGAATCCACCCGTGGCGTACTCGGCCTTCGCCAATTCCTTCTTCCCCGATTACGACGTGCCGGGTCGCTATTGGTGGGCGGGTTACCGCCAGCAATTCTGATCTCGCAGCGTGTAATCACGCTTCGTGGTTTCCGAATCCAGTGGTGAGGGACCAACCCTCGCTGCCAATGGATCGGGCGAAACCACTACCGTGCATGCCCGTCAAGGAAGACCTGCTGCAGGTTTCAGGAGGTAAACGTCATGAAACTCAGTGCCATCACAATCGCCATCGTCCTGGCCAGCGTGGCCGGCGCAGCGGTCGCGGCGGGTCAGCACCAGGTGTTGCCGTCGGTCAACGTGCAGGCTGTCGGAATCTCCGGATGCACGCCCCCGAACGACACCGCGGGCCATGCCTGCGACGCGTACGACCAGTTCCTGCGCGCCAACTTCAGCGCACGCGAGATCGGCATGTTGTTCGGCTACCAGACGTCGTACCCGGAAAACCTGAGCGGTGGCATCGACCGCTTGCAGCACCGCTACCAGACGCTGTTGCAGCAGTTCATCGCCGCGCAATCGGCAGCGCGCGCGGGCGCCGACGTCGCATCGAAGTAGCGAGCGCCGCATCGAAGCATCCAGACGCCGGCTGCACACTCTCCAGGTGTCTGCTTTCACGCCCCGCACTGCGGGGCGTTTTTTCGTAGTCATCGCGGCACGCGGCAGCCACCCGCACGCCGTGTGGCGTCAGCGTCAGTTGCCACGACAGGGTGCAGTACTACGAAAAGTGATCCGGCGTTCATTGCGGGAAACGTCGTGATGCTTGCGTGGGCAATTGCCGCCGCGTAACGCTCAGGTACTTGATCGCCGCGCTGGCCGTGGCGCGGCGTTGGCGTACTTTTTCAACAAAGCGTGAAAGCGCGGATCCCGGCGGACCGGATCCCAGGCCGGGTCGATCCACAGCAGCGCGGGCGAGTAGTTGTAGCCGATGTCGGGCATGGACAATGCCTTCGCCAGCAGCGGCACGGCCAGGTCGGCTCGCTGCGCCTGCGCGTACAGGCTGGCGCCGGTTACCGTCAATTCCGAGGCCTGCAACAGATCCGCCGACTGGCCGACGATCGCCTGCGCTTGGCCGATCGCATCCAGCCCCTCCGCCGTATGCCCCAAACCGAGTTCGGCCAAGGCGATATGTTGCCAGACGCGCGCCAGGCCGAGGCGCTGGTGCCGGGCAATTCTGGTCCGGAGCCAAGTCAATTCGCCTGTGAACAGCGGCCGCGCGCGCGCGTCGTCCCCCGCCAACTGGTACAGCCGTGCCAGTTGCAGCGAATTGGAGCCCGCCAAGGTGTTGCTTGCGGAGTAGGCGTCCGGTGTGTCGGGGATGCTTTCAAGCAGCGCGATCGCCTCTCGGTACTTGCGCTGGTAGGTGAGCAGGACCACGCGTTGCAGTTTCAGTTTGGGCGCATCGCCCTGCGCCTCGGCCAGCGCACGCGCCACGTCACCGGTTCCGAAAAGGATGGCATTGGAGTAATAAACCCTCGCGGTCAGGTCGTCCGGTTCCAGCGCCAGCGTGCGCTGGAACCAGGTTTCGGCCTCCGCAAAGCGGTTGGCATCCATGGAGGTCGAGCCGATTTCCTGGGCCAGCGTACCGTTGCGCGGGTCGAGCGCCATCGCCTGGGTGAGCAAAACGATCGCCGCGTCCGCATGGCCCTGTCGGCGCTCGATGTAGCCACGTGCGGCGAGCGCCTCGGCGTCGTTGGGTCGCAACGCAAGCGCTGCATCGAAGGCTTTCAGAGCCCCCGCGTAATCGCCTTGGCCCCAGTAATCGCTGTAGCCGATTGCAAGCTGCGACGCCGCCAGGTTCGGCGCGAGTTTGAGCGCCTGTTCCGCATCGGCGCGTGCCTGTTCCGAGAGTTTGATTTTCGTGTCCGCGCCGCCGAACCAATACAGGTTGCTTTCGGTGTAGGACAAGCGCGCCCAAGCCAGCGCGAAGCTGGGATCATTGGCGATGGCCTGCCGGTACAGCGGTATCGCCGCTTTCCACGGCACCGGGTCGTAATTGACCAGGCCTCGCCTGGTCAGGAAGTCGGCGCGCAGGAACAGATCGTAGGCGACCGGATTGGTGGTGGGCGCCACGGCCAGTTGCGTGGCTTGTGCCGCACTGAGCCTGGTCTCCAGTGCCTTGGCGACCTTGCCGGCCACCTCGCCCTCGACGCCGAAGATGTTGTTCAGATTGCGGGTGTAGTCTTGCGCCCAGATGTGCGAGTTGGTGCGTGCGTCGATCAACTGCACGTTGATGAGCACCTGCTGGCCGGCCTTCTGCACACTGCCTTCAAGGATCGTTGCGACGTCGAGAACAGCGGCGATCGATTTCAAGTCGCCTGGATGGCTCTGGTATGTGCTGGTCGAGGTGCGCGCGATCACTTTCAGGTCGCCGACGTCCGCCAGTTTGGTCAGGATCAGATCCTGCATTCCGGCCACGAAATATTCGTTGCTTTTGTCGTCCGACAGATTCTCGAACGGCAGTACGGCGATTGACTTGGGCGGCACTTTCGCCAGTGTGGCCGCATTCGCTTTGGAGTCGGCATCCTCGGCTTGGCTGTTGACGTCGCGGCGCAGCACGAACTGGTTGGTGACCAAGAGAACCACCGCCAGCGCCAGCACGGCGATGATGCCGATGTCCAGTTTGCGCGCGGTCACGTGGGTGATCGACTCACCGGGCGTGACTTCGGATTCGCGCTTGATGCCTTGCGGAGTGATTTCGTAGTACCACGCGAAGACGACCCAGAACGGGAACCCGATGCCACAGGCAATCACGAACCAGCGGGTTGCCCAATTCGGCAGATCGAACGCGGGTGAAAGCTGCGAAATGCCCTGCGCCAGCGCCCAAACCAGTGCCACGTAGAACGCCGCAGCGCGCAGCACGTTGCGGCGCCTGAGTTCCACGAATAGAGAGCGTCTGGCGGGCATGCCGCGCCTCTCTGCATTCCACCGGCGACTAGTCGGCTTCGGACCTGAAGATTTTCCGCCTGCGTCAAAGGCGGTGCAAGTGCGACGGGGCGGCAGCCCAATCTCGGCTTGGCACGCAGCAACAACCCCGCACGCCGTGCGGCGACAACTTCAACTTCCACAACTGGTCTCGGGCGGGTACGGAAGGTGGCGGCGGGACCGTTCGGCACGGCGTGGGTTGCTTGCAGGCAGCCCCGGTCCGGCGGCATCGAAATGAGCCAGCGTGGCCATCAGGGCTTTGTCGTAGCCGGTGTCGAGATTGTGCCAGTCAGCGACCACGAACATGTTTTCAGAGCAGGCGTGCCCAGCGCTCCGCCCGTCCATTGTCCGCGTCAACTTTTTGGGGGTTCATTCGTAGTTGTATACGCGACCCGTCGCGCTTCTGTCCCAACCCAGACGGAACGCCGGAATTTGCTTTGCACGAAAAGACACGGTGGTTGGTTGCCGGGCCCGAACGAAGCAATTCGCGTCCTTGCGCCGGGAATGGAATCCCGGTACTCGTGAAATGCGCACGCGCGGTTTCAGGACGAGACCCCCGCCTACGGAGGTACATCATGAAACGCATCGTTCTCACCATCGCGGTTTGCTCGGGTTTGGCCATGGCTGCGGGCTCCGCTTCCGCCGTGGGCCAACAAACACAGCCAGCGGAACCCACCCAATCCGAAGTCAACCAGACGGCCTTGCAGAAGGGCCCGGCCACTCCGCAGTACAACTATCTCGCCCACATGGACAAGGTCACGCCGCATCAGGACAAGGGGCCTGCTGATCAGAAGCCCGTGCCGCCACTCACCAAGACCGAAATGGGCATGCTGTACAACGCCTGCATTGCCTACATCGAATGCAAGACCCAATATGCGGCAGCCAAGGCGCATGAAGAAGCGTTGCAAAAGGCAAAGAAGCAGAAGGCTGCAGACCCGGCGGGTCATTGAGTGTTGCTCGGAAGGCATCGTGAATCGCGGCCCCGCCATGGAGGGGCCGCTTTGGCGGTATCCGGAGTTCCGCGCGTGGGTCCGGTCGCGAGGCCGCCACATTGGGCCGGCCTGCCCCGATGCTTGGCCCGGTACTGCTGCGCCGCCGTCAGCGCGGCACCCGGTAGCCGCCCGGCACGCCGTGGGGCGAGAGCGTGAGTTGCCACAACTGGTCGCGGCGCGTCCGGAAGGTCGCCGCCGAACCGCAGAGGTAATAGCGCCACATGCGACGGAAGCGTTCGTCGTAGCGCGGATTGTGCGCGGACAGCTCCGGCCACGCGGCATCGAAATTGGCGAGCCACGCCATCAGGGTCTTGTCGTAGTCGGTGCCGAAGTTGTGCCAGTCCTCGACCACGAACAGGTTCTCCAGCGCCGGCGTGACTTGTGACGCCGCCGGGATCATCGAGTTGGGGAAGATGTACTTCTCGATCCACGGGTCGGGCCGGCTGGGTTCGCCGTTGGTGCCGATGCAATGCAGCACCGACAGGCCGTCGTCCTTCAAGGTACGCCGGCACACTTCGAAATACGTCCGGTAGTTCTTCCACCCGACGTGCTCGAACATGCCGATCGAGTACACCGCGTCGAATTTTTCCGTGACGTCGCGGTAATCCTGCAGGCGGATTTCGATGGGCAGCCCCTTGCACAGTTCGCGCGCGAACTGCGCCTGCTGTTCCGACACCGTAACGCCGACCCCCGACACGCCGTATTTCTCCGCGGCGTATTTCAGCGCTTCGCCCCAGCCGCAGCCGATGTCGAGGACTTTCATGCCGGGTTTCAGTTGCAGCTTGCGGCACACCAGGTCGAGCTTGGCTTCCTCGGCGTCGTCGAGGTTGTCCGCATGGGCCCAGTAGCCGCAGGAATACACCAGCCGCTTGCCGAGCATCTTCGCGAACAGGTCGTTGCCGATGTCGTAATGCGCCTTGCCGATCTTGAACGCCTTGCGGCCCCGCTGCATGTTGAGGAAGCGCGCGCGCAGGTGCGCACGCAGCGCATCGAAATCGCGCAGGTGTTCGTCGAGGTGTGCACCCAGCACGTGGTAGAAAAACTGGTCGAGTGCGGGCGTGTCCCACCAGCCATCCATGTAAGCCTCGCCGAGTCCCAGCGAGCCATGCGCGAAGGCGCGCGCGAATACCCGCGGATCGTGAACCTGCAGATCCCATGCGCGATCGCCATCGATGCGCACGTCGGCGTGTTCGAGAAGCCGTTGCGCCTTGTCGCGCAGTGCGAGGTCATGGCGCGACAGATGCGCGGGTTCGGTGTTGGTCGCTAGATCGTTCATCACGCGCTCCTTGGCGAAGACCTGAGACTCCACAAGAGCGGACACGCCACGAGCTGCAACACCAGTGCGGCGATCACCGTGTAGAGCGGATTGACATCGTACAACACGCCGAGCAGCACGCTGCCCAGGAACCACGCCGTGCCGTAAATGGCGTTGAACACGCCCATCACCGTGGCGCGGCGCTCGCGCGGGATGCGTTGCGCGACCGCGGCGCGGAACAGCGAATCGTGCGCGCCGAAGCCGATGCCCCACAACACCATGCCGGCGAGCGCGGCCCACGGCCCGCCGAGGAACACCAGCGGCGCATACAGCGCGGGCACCAGCGTTGTCCACAGCAATACCGAAAGGCCTTGCCTGTCGAACAACCTGCCGAGCACCAGCGCGGTTGCGCCGCCGGCCAGGCTCGCCACTGCGTACAGCGTGGGCACCACGTCGTTCGACACGATGTGGTCTTTCGCCAGGTGGAACGCGATCAGCGCGAAGTCGGAGTAACCCGCCGCGATGAAGGCCGTGGCGACCAGGAAGACCTTGAGGTCGCGCAGCGCGCGTGCGTCCACGAGTTCGGGTGCGGGGCGAGGGTCGAGATCCTGCGGTTGCGGAAACTTCCAGCGCGCGATCGCGAGCGTGGCGAGCGCACCGAGTGCCGGAAGCAGCAGCCAGGCGAACGCGTGCCGGTAGCCACCGTGCAGGAACAGCACCAGCGCTGCGATCAGCGGCCCCATTACCGCGCCGATCGAATCGAGCGCTTCGTGCAGGCCGAACGCCCAACCGGCGCCGCCCATGTCCTTCGCCGCGTACGAAAGCATCGCGTCGCGCGCGGGCGTGCGCAGTGCCTTGCCGCTGCGTTCCAGGATCACCAGGCCCGCCGCGACGGGCCAGTTGCCCGCGAGCGCAAGGGCAGGGACCGCCAGCAGGTTGATCGCGTAGCCGACGATCGTGATCGTCCAGTAACGCCGCGTCTTGTCGGCCAGCACGCCGGTGAAGAGGCGCAGCAGATAACCCAGCAATTCGCCGCCACCCGCGACCAGCCCCACGATCGCGCCCGTCGCGCCCAACGTGCCGAGGAACGGGCCCCAGATGGAGCGCGAGCCCTCGTACGTCATGTCGGCGAACAGGCTGACGACGCCGATCAGCACGACGAAGGTCAATGCCACCCTGCGCCGTTGTTGCGCCGTCGCCGCGTTCACTTCGCGCCACCCAGCACGCCGAATTCCGCAGGCAATATCGCGTAGAACATTGGCACTTCTTCTTCTCGTACGCGTGCGAGCATCCTGTCCGCGGCCTCGCGCGCCACCACGAAATCCACGCGCACGGTTTCCTGCCCGGCCAGCTCCAGGAAGTGCGCTTCGTGGGTGACGCCATGGCGGCCGTAACCCGCGATCGAACGGAACGCGGTACCGCCTGGAAGCCCGATCTTCTTGGCTTCGGCCAGCAGCCAGTCGTACAGCAACATGCCTCCGTGGCGGCGGTTTTCGTGCACGAAGAAACGCAAATAGACGCCCTGGGTCAAAGCGGAATCGTTCATGCGAAATGCCTCAGCAGGCCCTGCATCAGCGCGAAGCCCAGAAGTGTCATCCCGAGCGTGCCGACGACGTGTACGCCGATGATGCCGAAGGTCCAGCCGTACTGGCCGCGCAACAGCAGGGTGATGGTTTCGCCGGAAAAGGTCGAGAAGGTGGTCAGGCCACCCAGGAAACCGGTGGTGATGAACACCCGCGTTTCCGGCGACAGCGACTGGAATTGCGCGAACGCGCCGAGGATCAGCCCCATCAGCAAGCCGCCGAGCAGGTTGGCGGCGAGGGTGCCCAGCGGCACGGTGGGGAAGATCGGGTTGAACCAGACGCCGAACAGATAGCGCAGGCAGGCGCCGAGGAAGGCACCGCAACCGGTGGCGAGCAGGGCTGGGATCAGCATGTCGGGTTCGATTCCTTGTGCGTGGACGGGAATCGTGCGCGGCGGCGGTTCGTTGCATCGAAAACGCCTACACGCCGGATCCCCGGTGGGTAGGCATCATCAGCCGGCTTGCCGGCGGTTCGGGGAGGCATGCCATCTCCCTTGCGTGTCGGCGTATGGTAACGCAGCTCGACACTGGCACCGCAACCATCGATCGGGGGTTCGGCGGCGAAGGTTTTCCTCCGTCCACCCGAAACAGGGATTCAAGTTTGCGCGTTGGGAAGCAATCCGCGTTGCCTGAGGAATGCGCACGCGTCGTCGGCATCGTGCTCGAACCACGCACGCGCCGAGCCGAGACGAAAGGAGTAACCCCACGCGTCCATGTCGGCCAGTGCGCGTTCGCGTCCGAAGCCCGGCAGTGCGTCGGCCAGCACGATCTGCAAATAGCAGGTGGCGTCCTCCTCTTCCAGTGAATCGCTGGCGTCGGTGTGGATCGACGCGCGACGCGCGGGATCGGCCGTCAGCAGGTGGCAGGCCTCGTGCAGCAGCGAGTGCACTGGCGTGTCGGCGCGTGCGTACACGGTCGACGCGATCACCCCGGCTTCGGGTTCGCCCCAGTAACTGCCGGGGATTGATGCGTCGTTTTCGACGCGAACAAATGCGAGGCCGTGTTGCGCGAGCAGCGCGGCCGGCGCTTCGAAGCCGATGTCGGCGAGGCGCAGGACTTGCTGCGCGCCTTCATCCCCCCCATGCTTCGCATCGGCCCCCTTCGTACCGAAGGGGATGGAAAGTTGTGCTCGCTGGTCATCCCTCTTCGCTTGCGAAGGGTGGAGAGAAAGCGAACGCCCGCTCAGCGCGGTGAGGGGTGTGACTTCTT
>DATEKI010000254.1:0-18620 GCA_035277545.1 Rhodanobacteraceae bacterium
CGCCGGTACGGCCTTCGGCCGGCGCGGTGCCGGCCAGCGCGCGCGGTGACGCGAGGCTGCCGAGGCGTCCGATGAACACCTCGCGATCGGTTTCGAACGTGCCTTCGCCGACGATGCCGCCGCGCGTGGTCATCTGGTGCAGCAGCCACGGATGGTGTTCGTCCGGGCTGCGCGGGCGGCGCGACACCAGCAGCGCATCGAGTTCCGCCACCGATTCGGTTTCAAGGAACAGTTTGCTGAACACCGGGTGCGAGGCGTCGGCTTCCGGTGGCGCCAGCACCGGCTCGGCGTAGCTGATGACGTCGAGCGTGCGGGTCCTGCCGGTGCGGTTGGTCAGGCGCAGCCGGCGCAACTCGATGTCGTCCTCGGCCGATACCGCCACCAGCATTTCCGTGGCGATGCCGAAATCGCTGCGGTGGAATTCCGCGCGCGCCTGCGAGAACGTCGCGCGGCAGCTTCCGTCGGCGTCGCCGAGTGGCTGGTACGTCGCCGACCAGGCCTTGCCGGAATCGACGTCGCGCAGGTACACGAAGGTGCCTTCGTCGTCGCGGGTCGCATCGCCGCGCCAGCGCGTGACCGCGAGATGGCGCCAGCGGCTGTAACCCGCACCGGCCTGGGTCAGCATCACGTGGTAATTGCCGTTGGACAACAGGTGTGCTTCCGGCAGCGGCGAATCCATGCGGGTGATTTCGCGGATCTCGGGATGCGCGCGCGCACGCGTTTCGCGCGGCTGTTCCACGTCCAGCGTGGCGGGATGGCGTGGACGCGCTTCGGGCACCTTTTCGCGCAGCAGCAGGTCGTAGGCGCTGAACATCGGTTCGCGCATGAAGCGGCGCTGCATCGGCTGGCGGTTCAGCAGTGAGGAAAGCGCCAGGAAACCCATGCCGTGGTGGTGCGCCATCCAGCTTTTCACCAGCGCGAAATCCTCGCCCTCGCTGACGCGTCCGGCAGTGAAGTCGAGCGCTTCGTAGAAACCGAATCGGGTCAGCGCGCCGAGGCCGGCGAGCCATTCCAGGTTGTCGCAGGCGGCGGACGGTTCCACCATCAGCGCCATCAACGTGGCGTAGGGTGCGATGACCAGGTCTTCGCCGAGGCCGCGCTTCAAGCCCAGCCCCGGCACGCCGAACGCACGGTATTGATAGGTGAGGTTGGCGTCGGTCGCGTTGTAGGCCGATTCGGAGACGCCCCATGGCACCTGCTGCTGCGCGCCGTAGCGGATCTGGCGCGCGACCGCGGCGCCACAGGTGTCGTCCAGCAGCGTGCCGCGGAACGCGGGCATCAGCAGGTTCGGCATCAGGTACTCGAACATCGAGCCGCTCCACGACACCAGCGCCGGGCGTCCGGCCGCGATGGTGAGCAGGCGGCCCAGCTTGAACCAATGCGAGGGCGGCACCTGTCCCTGGGCGATCGCGACGTAGCTCAGGATGCGTGCCTCGGATGCCAGCAGGTCGTAGCGGGCGGCGTCGCGCTTGTCGCGCTCGACGTCGTAGCCGATCGCGAATTGTTCGCGCTGCTTGTCCCACAGGAACGACAGGTCCATCATCGCGCGTTCGCGGCAGGCCGCGGCCAGTGCCTGCGCGTCGTCGTGGCGGCGGTTCAGGGTGGCGCCGGTTTCGCGCAGCGCCGCGCAAAGGTCCGGCGCGCCTTCGCTGCCGGGCGCTTCCAGACGCGACACGATTTCGACGGCCAGCGCGCGCGCGCGCGAACGCAACGGGTTGTGTTCCAGCTCCACCAGCAGCGCGCGGGCCGCGGGGTCATCGCTGCCGGAATCGCCTAGCGCCAGCCACGGCGCCAGCTCGTCCAGTTCCTCGCTCGCCGCGGCGGCCTGCTGCGCGAGGGCGTCCGTCCAATCCGCGAATTCGCCCGCGATGTCGTTGCCGGCGTTCAGCGCCACCAGCCGTCCGGCTTCGGTGTCGATGCGCGCCAGCAGGCCGTGCAGCACCGGCAGGTTGTCGGCGTTGCCGATCGCGTCGGTGATCAAGGTGTCGAGCTTGGTGAGCGTCGCCGCCAGCGCGAGGTTTGCGTGCGGATCCCGGGCTTCGACATTGACCAGTTCGGCGCCCAGGACGCGTGCCGTGTCGCGCAGTCCACCGGCCAGCGCGCGCGAAACCAGCGGTTCGTCGTCGATGTGTTCCATGGCGCTGGCCAACACCAGCAGGCAGGCCATCAGGTTGCCGCTGTCGACGCTGGACACGTAGCGCGGCGGCAGCGGCTCCAGGGTGAGCGTGTCGTACCAGTTGTAGAAGTGGCCGCGATGGCGCGGCAGCTTGTGCAGCGTGTCCAGTGTCGCCGCGGTGCGCTGCAGCAGCGCGCCGTAGGTGATGTAACCGAAATCGCAGGCGGTCAGGTTGGCGAGCAGAGCCATGCCGATGTTGGTGGGCGAAGTGCGGTGCGCGACCTGTTCGGCGGGGAAGACCTGGCAGTTGTCCGGCGGCAGCCAGTTCTCGCCCGCGTTGACGAACGTCTCGAACCAGTGCCACACGCGCCGCGCGATGCCGTGCAGGAATGCGCGCTGGGTGGTGTCCAGCGGGAGTGGCGGACGCGGCGGCGTCAGGCTGATCGACCATGCGATCCCGGGCGCCGCGAACCACAGCACCAGGAACGGCAATGCCGCGGCCAGCGATGCCGGCGCGTGCGCGCCGATCACCGCGCCGACCACGATCGCGGTGGCCGGTGCCACCCACATCAGGCGCAGGTAACCCGCAAGGCTGTTGGCCGCGCCACGCACGGCGTCGGTCATCGGCGTCCACTCGAGCAGGTGTTTGCGCGTAAACAGCAGGCGCCCCGCGCTGCGGCCGATCGCGTCGATGTTCAGCATGGCCTCGAACGGCAGCGTCGCGATCGCGAACAGTTCGCGCAGCAGCACGTCGCGGATGCCGCGCCAGGTGTTGCGCCAGCGGCGCGGTGGCACGCGCTGCAATGCGTTGCGCAGCACCTGGACCAGCGCGGTCAGGAAGGTCGGCCCGAGCAGGAACGCGACCAGCACCAGCGTCCAGTACACCGGCACGTCGGTGAGTACCCAGCTGCGCAACAGCAGCACCAGCATCGCGAGCGGCACCAGGCCGCGCCGCAGGTTGTCCAGGATCTTCCAGCGATGGTGCGCCTTCAGCGTGTTGCGCAGGCCGCGCCGGCGTGGCCCGGGCACGATCGGCAGCAGCCATTGCACGATCTGCCAGTCGCCGCGCGTCCAGCGGTGGCGGCGGCGGACGTCCACGGAGTAGCGATTCGGCTGGTGTTCGACCAGTTCGATGTCGCTGACCAGTCCGGTGCGTGCGTACGATCCTTCCAGCAGATCGTGCGACAGGATCAGGTCGTTGGGAAAACGCGTGCCCACCGAGCGACTGAAGGCGTCGATGTCGTAGATGCCCTTGCCGACGAACGAAGCTTCGCCGAACAGGTCCTGGTACACGTCGGAGACGGCGCGTGTGTACGGATCGAGCCCGGTCGCGTCGCTGAACAGGCGCGCGAAGCGGCTGGGGCGCGTGCTTTCGTAGGTCACCGAGATCCGCGGCTGCAGCAATCCGTAGCCCGCGATCACGCGGCGCGAGCCCTTGCTGAACCACGGCCGGTTCAACGGATGCGCCATGCTTTCGACCAGCCTGCGTCCCGCTTCCGGCGGCAATTGCGTGTCGGCGTCGAGGGTGATCACGTAGCGCGTGCCCTGCAGCGTTTCGATGTCGCCCACGACCACGCTGAAGGCGCGCTCGGGACGCGTACCGCGCAACACGCGGTTGAGGTCGCCCAGCTTGCCGCGCTTGCGCTCGAAGCCCATCCATACCGACTGGCGCGGGTTCCACTCGCGCGGCCGGTGGAACAGGTGGAAGCGCGTGCTGCCCGGCAACGGATGCCTGGCGTTGAGCCGGTCGATGCCGGCGGTCGCGGCTTCCAGCAACGCCGAGTCGCCCGGCATGTCACGCTCGGGCGCGTCCGGGAAATCGGTGAGCAGCGCGTAATGCAGGTTGCGGTCGCGATTGCCGAGGTAGCGGATTTCCAGGGCGTCGAGCTGGTCCGCCAGTCCTTGCGTGCTGCCCAGCAGCCACGGCACCACCACCAGCGTGCGGCACTCGTCGGGAATGCCGCCGGAAAACGACATGCGCGGCAGCAGGCGCGCCGGCACCAGCATGCCCAGCAGCCAGTTCACCAGCGCAACGGCGGGTTGGCTGGCCGCGACGAACACCGCGATCAGCAACACGAAGTCGATCGCCAGCGGCATCGACGTGAAATACCAATGGCGCCCGCCCGCGACCACCGCGGTCACCAGCAGGCAGACCAGCAGGATGCTGCCGAGGTACGTCGTCGACGGCCAGCGCCGCAAGCGTTCCGCGATGCGGTATTCGGCGGGCGCGCGCGCGCCCAGCGCGTGCGCGAAGGTCGCGAGCCCGGCGCCGACCAGGAAATAACCGACGTGGCGGCGACGCGGGTCGGTGCCCTCGGCGCAATCGAGCCGGGCCAGTTCCAGTGCGCGCTGAGCGACGTCGGCCTCGCCGCGGCCGCTGCGTTTCGCGAGTACTTCCACGGCATACCGGTAACGGCCGCGGGTGGCGAAATCCATGCCGGCATACGCGCCGGCCGGATCCTCGCCGAGGATGCGGTCGACCTTGCCCACCCGCTCCAGCAGTTCGGACCAGTTGTAGTCGCTGGTGCGGCGCAGGCTGTTGATGCGGTTGGCGATGGAAACCTGGTCCGCCGCCTGGGCGCGCGATTCCTCGTCGATCACGCGCGACACGCTGGTGCCGCGCTGTTCGAGCTGCTGCTCGGCGAAGGTAAGCGCGAGTTTCAGCGACGGATGCTTGCCTTCCAGCAGCCGGTAGAACTCGGCCGCGAAGGCCGGCGACGCGAACACGTCGGTGCGTGCCATTTCGGCGACGCCCAGCAACATGTCGTTGGGCGCCCGCGTGGCCACGCCGATCAGGCGCTCGGCCCACGCCTCGGCATTCGAATAGGCCTGCATGCGGCGGGTGATCGCGGTGGCGTCGCTGGCCAGGCCTTCGATCAACGCGACCCGCACCAGTACCGGCAGCGTCCACAGCTCGACGAGGTCGAAAGTCGCGTGGGCCTGGTAATCGTCGAGGTAGCGCTCGACCGCCTCCGGTTCGACGTTGCCATCCCCTTGCGCGATGCAGGCGCGCAGCGCGCGCAACATGCGCGGCACGACTTTTCCGTCGGGTGCGTTGCGCGGCAGCCGCTTCCAGACGCTCGCCGGCAATGCCTCGCGGACTTCGCGGATCTCGTTGCGGATGAGGTAGACGTTGTCGATCAGCCATTCGGCCGCGGGCTCGACGCGGCGATTGTCGATCGCGGCGGTGCGCGCGACCGCGTAGGCATGCTGGAGCGTGCGATCGTGCGCGACGAGCGCCTTGTCGAGGTCAAACGCCGCGGCCTGGACCAGGCTGTCGTGCCCGCGTGCGAGCGCGGTGGCTGGAATCGGTGCCGCCGCGGCATTGTCCGCTTCGCGCGGGGCATCCTGGATGCGATTGCGCTCAGCGAGGCGCGCGCTGCGCCTCATCCCGAGACGGCGGATCCATGCTTGTGGGCGGCGGTTGCGTGGCAACTTGCGTCGTTACTGGTCAGGCGGAATCTTCGATGTTAACCAAACGGTTGTAACCGCGCCGTTCACGAACCCGCGCCCGCTTTGCCGCGATCAAGAGCGGTCGCGCAGGACCAGCAAGTGCCCGTCCGGATCGCGCAGCAGCGCCACCGTCGCACCAGCGATGAAGCCGCTGGCGACGATGGCATCGGTGAAATCGCTGTCGGTGAGTGCGTCGAGCAGCATGTCCACTTTTCCGGCTTGCCAGGCCAGCCGGTCCGCGCCGACGGCGGTGAGTCCGGCCGGTGGATTCGCGCGGCCATGCGGATGGCGGTAGCCCAGCAGCTCCAGGTGCGGCGTGCTCGCGGTGGCTTCGAGCGCGACCACGTCCACCTCGACACCGGCGAGATTGTCGAGGCGGTCTTGTTCCACGCCGCGGTTCAGGCCGTGCGCGGCGACGCGCAGGCCCAGCAATTCATAGAAGAGGATGCTGCGTTCGACGTCCGCGACGCTGATCGCGCTGTGGTCGATGCCGAGTGACGGGCTGGCCGCTTGCGCCGATTGCCAGACCGGGTCGCCGGTACCGTCCGGAAAAGCGATCAATTCCAGTGGGTGGCCGTCGGGATCGCGGAACTTGAATGCGGCGACCGAACCCGTGGACGGCGGCAGCGTCTGCGGGCCATCCAGCGTGATCGCCGCGGCGCCGTGCCGCATCGCGCGATCGCATGCGGCGTCCATGTCATCGACCACGATCGCACAATGCTGGAAACACGAGTCGTTCGATGCGTGGTCCTTCGGATAGGGTGCGGCGTCCGGAAATTCCGTGAGCGTCAGCGCCTGCGCGCCAAGCGCAAGCCGCGCGCAGCGCGGCGCCGTGTCGCACAGGCCGGGCAGCAATGCCCACGCGGGCGTTGCGGCAACCGCATCGTCGACGCGAAAGCCCAATGCATCGCGGTAGAAGGCGACCGCACGTGCGAGGTTCGCGGTGTTGCGCTCGATCCGCAGCAACTTCCGGATGCCGTGGCTCATGGCCGTTGCGCGCCGCGCCGGTTGATCCAGATCGCGTACAGCGTCTGCGACGCGCACAGGAACAGGCGGCTGCGATGACGGTCGCCGAAGCACAGGTTCGATACCGTGCACGGCACACGGATTTTCCCGAGCAGCGTGCCGTCGGGCGAGATGCAGTGCACGCCATCGCCGGCGCTGGACCAGACGTTGCCGCCCTCGTCGCAGCGAATGCCGTCGGCGTCGCCGGCCGACACCTTGTGGAAATCGCGGCCGTTGCGCAGCGAATGTCCGTCGTCGGCGACGTCGTACACGTGGATGCAGCGTTTCGATTCGGGATCGAACTGCACGCCGGTGTCGGTGACGTACAGGAATTTTTCGTCGGGCGAAAAGCACAGACCATTCGGCCCCGCGAGGTCGCCGATCACGACGTCCAGCGCGCCGTCGCGCGGATCGAAGCGGTACAGGTTGGCAGGCAGTTCCGATGCGCACTTGCCACCTTCGTAGTCGGTCTGGATTCCATACGGCGGATCGGAAAACCAGATCGAGCCGTCGGATTTCACCACCACATCGTTGGGCGAATTGAGGCGCTTGCCCTGGTAGCGATCGACCAGCGTCGTGATGCTGCCGTCCGGCTCGGTGCGCACCAGCGCGCGTCCGCCGTGCAGGCATCCGACCAGCCGGCCCTCGCGATCGCGCGTGTGGCCGTTCGCGAAGCGTGACGGTTGCCGGAACACCGACACGCGACCCGAAGCCGTCCAGCGCATGATTCGGTCGTTCGGGATATCGCTGAACAACAGGCATTGCATGTCCGCGAACCACACCGGACCTTCCAGCCAGCGGAAGCCGTCGGCGAGTTTCTCCAGCGGCGCGTTCGGCAACACCATCGAACGGAAGCGCGGATCGAGGATTTCGTAGTCGCTCATTATTGTTTTTGGAAAGGTTGGGACGAAGCCGGAGGAGCAATTGGACGCGGATCAACGCGGATATGCACGGATCAAGCCCTATCCGCTGTTTCTGTCCTTGTCCGTGTCAAAGGCTTTGCTGTTTGTTGTCTGCGGCATCAGGTTTCCATCTGCACGATCATCAGCACCGCGGGCTCATCGCCGATCGTGCCGGAGCGATGGCCCTTGTGCCCGTTCGCGTCGGCGACGCAGCCCTGGTCGCCGCCGAAGGACAGGTCGCCCGCGCCCATTTCCACGCGCGTGCCGTCCATCGTCTCCACGAACCAGCGGCCCGACAGCGGCACGATCCATTGCGGTGCGGGATTCTCGTGCCAGTCGCCGATCCAGCCGGCCGGCAACACGCTGAACATCGCGCGCGCGGGTTTCTGTTCCAGCACGTCGTTCCATTGCGGCGCCGCGCCGCCCATGCTCTGGCGCTCGAAGTCGTGCAGCGTGCGGCGTTCCTGGTGGCTGACGCCGCGCGCGTCGGTGCACACGTGCCAATACGCGAGTTCGGGTGCGTCAGTGTTCATGGGGATTCGTCCATCCCGGAACCGCCGAAGGCGACGCGGTGCCGGCCGGCGAGTAAACGGCGGTCGATGAAAGCGGACGACGTGCAACGACGCCCGCGGGCGCAAGTTGGGTCGCGAACACCACCAGCAGCAAGCCGCCGACCAGTCCGAAATTCTTGAGGAAATCCCAGAAGTGGCTGCGCGCGACGCTGTTGCCGGATTTCCAGAAGTCGCTGAACTTCCAGAACGGGTGGTACAGGATGGCGGTGACGACGCAGAACAACGCCAGCGCGAACGCGGCGATCCGATCGTGCCAGCCGAACACGATGCAGAACGGCGCGACGGCTTCCACCACGATCGCCGCGACCAGCAGCGGCGGTCCGCTCCAGCGCGGCAGGAACGAGGAGTCGGCCTGCGCGATGGCATCCTTCCAGAACACGATCTTGTCCAGCGCGCTGAAGGGGAACAGCACGACCAGGCACACGCGGATCACGATCGGGACGAGATAGAGATTCAACCACATGGCGCGTTCCTCACTTCAACCGCTCCGCGATCCGGTCGGTCACGCGCATCGCATTTGCGATGATGGTGAGCGTCGGGTTCACCGCGCCGATCGACGGGAAGAAACTGGCGTCGACGACATAAAGATTGTCGAGTTCGTGCGCCTTGCAATCGAGATCGAGCACCGAGGTTTCCGGGTCGGCGCCGAAGCGCGCGGTGCCGGCCTGGTGCGCGGTGCCGCCGATCGGGATGTCCTTGCCGAGATACAGCTTGCGTTCGACGAGGCGCGGATGCGCGCCGATCGGTTCCAGCAGCGCTTCCAGTTTCGCGCGCAGCCGGTGGTGCGCTTCCATGTTGTTGTCGGTCTGCTCGACCACCACGCGGTCGCCGTCATAGCGGATGCGGTTTTCGGGTCGCGGCAGGTCTTCGCTCGACAACCAGAAATCCAGCGAATGCCGCGCCAGGTACTCGAACGGTTTTTCCGGCAACCATTCCAGCCAAGCGGGCAGCGTTTCGCCGCGGATGGTGTCGGCGTGCGACTTGCCGGTCATCTGGATCAGGCCCAGCGGAAATTCCCAATCGTCCGCGCCGAAGTAGAAATCACTGATGCCCACGGTCTTCTGGAACACCGTGTCGTTGGGTTCGCGGGTGATCGCCATCAACACCGACTGGTTGTGGCGGATGTAGTTGCGCCCGACCTGGCCGGAGCCGTTGGCAAGTCCATTGGGATGCCTGTCGTTGGCCGAGCGCAGCAACAGCAACGCTGACGACAGCGCGCCGCAGGCGACCACCACGATGTCGGCCGAATACGTTTCCATCGTGCCGTTGCGTTCCACCCGCACCGCGTTCACGGCGCGGCCGGCAGCATCGGTGTCGAGCCGTGAAACGTACGCGCCGGTCAGCAGCGTGACGTTCGGATGCGCGGCCAGCGCCGGATTGACGCACATGATTTCCGCGTCGGCCTTGCCGCTGGTGGGACACGGATAGCCGTCGAATGCGCCGCAACGGATGCAAGGACTGGAACGCGCGACCACCCGGTCCTTCTCGTCCAGCAGGATGCCGAGCGGCATGTGGAACGGATGCAGGCCTTGGCGCGCCAACGTGTCGCACAACTGCCGCATTCGCGGTTCGTGCGCGACCGGTGGGAACGGGTAGGGTGCGCTGCGATGCGGTTCGGTCGGGTCTTCATCTGCCGCGCCGTGCACGTGGAACAGTTTTTCCGCTTCGTCGTAGTACGGCGCGAACACGTCGTACTTCAGCGGCCACGCGGGCGAAATGCCGTCGGCGTGCCGGATTTCCCCGAAGTCGCGTTCGCGCAGGCGGAACAATGCCGCGCCGTACATCTTGGAATTGCCGCCCACGAAATAGTGCAGGCCCGGATGGAAGGCTTCACCGGTCTTGTCGTACCAGGTTTCGTTGGCCTGGTAGGCATTGTCGATGAAAACCGATTTCGCGCTCCAGTTATCGGGCGAGCGCTTGAGGAATCCGCCACGTTCCAGCATCAGGATCTTCTTGCCGGACGGGGCCAGGCGGTGCGCAAGCGTCGCCCCGCCGGGACCGGAGCCGATCACGATCACGTCGTAGTGGTTGCCGGGCATGTCCGTCCCTTCGGTGCCGCACGGCGGCGAAGTTGCGGGTTTTACACGTGGCCGCGTCTAATCCAGGTCAACGGCGTGGCGATTTGGTGCAGCATCGCGGCACGGCTATACTCGCCGGGATATGTGGCGTCCGCGGGGGCCCGGGGACACCGTTCGCCTTTCAACCGGAGTTCGCAAGTGAGCACGCATCTCACCCCATCCGACCGTACCTTCATGAAGCACTTCGCGGTCATGATCGCCATGCTCGCGGGCACAGCGGTGGTGCTCATCATCATCGGCACGTTCGTGTGGGCCTCGCTGCCCAAGGAAAGCAACCAGCGGGAACAGCAGCGTGCGGGCGAGCGCATCACGCCGGTCGCCGCGGTGTACGCGGGCGACACCGGCCGCGCCGCGATGGAGGCCGCCAAGGCCGCCGCGGACAAGGCGGCGGCGTCGCAGGTGGCTTACGGCGGGACGACCGACGGCAAGACGGTCTTCGATCACCTGTGCACCACCTGCCATTCGACCGGTGCCGCGGGCGCGCCGAAGATCACCGACAAGGCCGCGTGGGCGCCGCGCATCAAGGAAGGCATCGCGACGCTGGTGAAGCACGCGGTCGATGGCTACACCGGCCCCGACGGCAACCACATGCCGGCCAAGGGCGGCAACCCCGCGCTCACCGACGCGCAGGTCGAAGCCACCGTGAAGTGGATGGTCAGCCAGGTGAAATGACGCGCGTTTGCGCAATGCGCCTGCCGTGGCGCGATCGACGCGCGCTGCGCGGACGGACGCTGCGGCGGGCTTGCGCATCCTGGATGCCACTGGCGCCGCGTAAGCGCCGCTTCTCACCCCGCGATGTAACGCTGCAACTGGTCGATCTCGGTCGCCTGGTCGTTGATGACGGCCTTCACGAGATCGCCGATCGAGACGATGCCGACCAGGGTGCCGTTTTCCAGAACGGGCAGGTGGCGCACGCGCAATTCGGTGCACAGACGCATGCACTCGTCCACCGTGGTGGCCAATGAGACACTGGTCGGCGCGGGGGTCATGATGTCGGACACCGGCGTCTCGCGCGAAGAATGGCCTTTCAGGATGACCTTGCGCGCGTAGTCGCGCTCGGTAACGATGCCTGCCAGCGCCTCGCCGCGCAGCACCAGCAGCGCGCCGACGCCGCGTTCGGCCATCATGCGGATCGCATCCAGCACCGGTGCTTCCGGCGCGATGCTGTAGACCGCGCTGCCCTTGTCTTCCAGTAGATGCCTGACCTGTCGCATGGCGTCCTCCTCAGGATCGCGGAAGGTGGGGCCTGTCAACGCTATGCCAAATGAGCCGCGTTGCTTCCGCAGCGGTCGCCAGACGAGGCGCGCGCCGCAGCGCCAGAGTGGTTCTCTGGTCAAGGCGCGCACCGATGGACGGCGGCCGCTGCGGGGCAACCCTTCGGGCCGGGGCCCTTTGCCCACATGGCTGCGTCATCACTCGTCGATGTATCGACATACACCGTCCTCGTTCTTCCTTGCCCTGCGGGCAAAGGGCCGCCGGCGCGGCCATGTGGCATAGCGTTGGCAGGCCCTTGATTCTAGCGCTTGCGGTAGCGCCGTTGCGGATCATCCACGCGGGGTTTGGGCGGATGTTCATCCAGCACGTAACCCACGCCGCCGAGCTGGCGCATCTGCTGTTCGATCCACGCGGCGCGCCGCTGGACATAGGCCGACGGCCTGCCTGCGTGCCAGCCGCGCGGATTGGGCAGCACGGCGGCCAGCAGCGCCGCCTGGTGCGCAGTCAGGCGCGAAGCGGGTTCATGGAACCATGCCTGCGCCGCGGCCTCGACGCCATAGATGCCGTCGCCCAGTTCGGCGATGTTGGCGTACACCTCGAGCACCCGGCGCTTGGGCCAGGTGATGTCGATCAGCACCGTGAAGTACGCCTCCAGCCCCTTGCGGAAAAAGCCGCCGCCGCTCCACAGGAAAAGGTTGCGCGCGGTCTGCTGGGTGATGGTGCTGGCGCCGCGCAGGTGCCCGCCCGCTTCGGCGACGTCGATCGCGGATTTGATCGATGCGATGTCGAAGCCGTGGTTGAACGGAAAGGTCTGGTCTTCGCCCGCGACCATCGCGAGCGGCGCCACCGGCGCGATCTTCGTCCACGGCACCCACTGGTAATGAACCACGAAATCGCGGTTGCCATGCCACGCCTGCGAAAGCTTGCGTTCCAGCATGTAGGCGCTGGTGAGGGGTGGCACGAAACGCAGGACCAGCACCGGCAGCCAGGTGGCCGCGATGAATGCAAGCACCAGCCACGCCAGCCACGTCAGCCAGCGGCGCGTGCGCGAATGGTGCGACCGCATGCCGGCCGGGGCAGATGCATCCCGGGTCATGCCATGGTGTCGGATGCCGTGCTGCCGACCCAGGTTTCGAACGGCTGCGCAGGCGAATACAGGAAACCCTGAGCATGCCGGCACCCCATCTCCAACAGCAGGTCACGCTGCTCGGCCGTTTCCACGCCTTCGGCGATCACCTGCATCGACAGCAGCTTCGCCATCGCCAGGATCGAGCGGATCACGGCGTCGCTGCCGCCTTCGCTGTGGCTGGACAGGCCGCGGATGAACGACTGGTCGATCTTGAGCGCGTGCACCGGGTACTGGTGCAGGTACGACAGCGACGAGTAGCCGGTGCCGAAATCGTCCAGCGAAATGCGGATGCCGGCGTTGCACAGGACTTGCAGCGTGCGCTTGGCTTCCGGTGGATTGTCCAGCATCGCGCGCTCGGTGATCTCCAGGCGGATGCGCGCGGGTGGCACGCCATGGTCGGCCAGCAACTGCAACAGGCGCCGGTCGAGATCCGGATTGCGGAAATGCCGGGCCGACAGGTTGATGCCGACGAATGCATCACCGTTCCCGGCCAGGTCGTTGGCCTGCCGGCACACCTGCGCGAAGATCTGCCAGTCGATGGTTTCCGACGCGCCGGTGTCTTCGGCGACGTTGAGGAATTCGCCCGGCAGCAGCAGGCCGCGTTTGGGGTGCTGCCAGCGCATCAGCGCTTCGTAGCCAATCGTCGTGCCGTTCTGGATGTCCACCACCGGCTGGTAGAACGGCACGAATTCCTCGCGCGTGATGCCGCGGCGCAGGTCGTTTTCGATTTCCAGCAGCGACACCGCCTGCTGGCGAAGCCCTTCGTCGAACACCGCGTAACGGTGGCGCCCGTCGGCCTTGGCGCGATACATCGCCGAGTCGGCGTCGCGCAGCAATTCTTCCGGATGCCGGTAGTGCTCGGCGGCGAGGGTGATGCCGATCGAGGTCGAGGTGAACAGTTCCTTCGCCGCCAGCCGGAACGGCGCGTTGAGGTCGTCGATGATGCGCTTGGCGATGCGGCAGGCCTTGTCGGCGTCGGCGATGCCTTCCAGCAGCACGCCGAATTCGTCGCCGCCGAGGCGTGCGACCACGTCCTCGGATTTGACGCAGGAACGGATGCGGCTGCCGGCCTGGAACAGCAGGTCGTCGCCGATCAGGTGCCCGACCGAATCGTTGATCACCTTGAAACGGTCGAGGTCCATGAACAGCACCGCGAAGCCCTTCGACGGATCCGCATGGAAGCGTTCCAGCGCGCGCTCGAGCCGTTGCATCAGCAGGCTGCGGTTGGGCAGCCCGGTCAGTGAATCGTGCAGCGTTTCGTATTTCAGGCGCGCTTCGATGCGTTCCCGTTCGGCGATCTGCGCGCGCAGGTCGCGGTTGGCCAGCGCCAGCGCGCGGGTGCGCTCGCCGACACGATGTTCGAGGTTGGAATACGCGCGGCGCAGCGATTCGGCCGCGCGCACGCGCTCCAGCGCGTTGGCGATGTGGTAGGAGACGAACGTCAGCAGTTCCTGGTCGCGCAGCGTGTAGTGGTGTTCCGGCGAGTAGCTCTGCACCGCCAGCGCGCCGACGGTGTGTTCGGCGCAGACCAGCGGCACGCCCAGCCAGCAGAGCGCATCGGCACCGGACTGCGCCACTTCGCCCTCGGCGCGCAGCTTGGCGATTTCCGGCGCATTGGCGAGCATGGCGGCGCCGTTGCGCAACACGTATTCGGTCATGCCGTTGGCAAGCTTGCGAGGCTGGCGTTGGCGGTCGTACTCGTCAACCGAATACGGAAAGGTCAGTTCGGTGCCGTCCTCGGACAGCAACGCGATGTAGAAATTGCGCGCGTACAACAGTCCCCCGACAACGCGATGCACGGCGGCGTAGAAATTGTCGATGCTGTCGGTGGTGCTGGCCAGTTCCGCGATCCGGAACAAAGCCGCCTGCAGCCGTTCGCCGCGCTGGCTCTCCAGCACTTGTTGCTGCAGCACGCGATTGGCATCACGCAGCGCTTCGGTGCGTTCGCCCACGCGGTGCTCGAGTTCGGCGTGCGCCAGGCGCCGTTCCAGCGCAGTCTGGATGTGCTGCGCCACGTAGATCAGCAGCGCCTTGTCCTGCTCGTCGTAGTGGTGCGTTTCGTCGTAGCTCTGCACGACCACGCAGCCGACCACTTCGCTGCCGCGCAACAGCGGCACGCCGAGCCAGTCCACGCATTCGGCACCGGTCCCGTGGAAAGGGCCGTGCACCTGCCGGCCGATCGCCGGCAGCGAACCCATCAGCGGCTTGCCGTCACGGATCACGTACCAGGTGGGTCCGTGCAGGATGGCCTCCATGGGAAGGTCGCTGTCGGGCAGTGGCGGGTCGGCATCCACCGTGTCCGAGTAGTACGGAAACCGCACGCTGTCGCGCTTGGGATCGTACAACGCGATGTAGAAGTTCTCCGCGTACATCAGGCTGCCGACGATCCCGTGCAGCGCATGGAACATCGGGGTGAGGTTGGAACCGACCGCGCTGGCCTGGTCGGCGATGGCGTACAACGCACGCTGCAGGCGCTCCGCCCGCGCAAGCTGCTTGACCGAATCGCTCAATTGGTTCCGGTGCACGAGCGCGCGGACGCGCGCGTCGATCATCTCCGCGGCCGTTTCGATCAGCGGTTGGGCATCGTTCCCTTCCACGGGTGCACTGATCTGCAGCGATTCGTGTTCGGACAGGTGGACGCGCTTGACGCTGACGTCCGGTTCGGGGGGCGGCTCGATGGCTGCCTGGCAGCGCTTGACCCGGGCTTCCGGTGCCAGCTTTGCCAGCAAGGCAACGGCCGCTGCGGCCACGCCGTCGATGTCGGAGGCCGCCCACAGCTCGTTGATCGCGTGGCACAAAACCGCTGTGGTCGGCGGCTTGCTGGCCGATGCAGCCAGATGATGAACGTCGCCTGCCATGTGTGGTCCAACCCCCGCAACGATTCAGAGTGTAACCCGTAGTTCCCGCGCTGGTCACCCACCAACGCGCGCGGCCGGCGAGGCAATGGCTTCGTGCACCCGCCGGTTCATGAATTGTTAGCAAAATGTAATTTCGTGGCGTACAATGAAACCCAAAGACGGTACGGGTTTCCGTGCCGCGTTTACGGTTGGACAAGGGTTTATCCGGGTTCTGGATATGCGTCGATTGCTTGCCAGCGCAGTGCTCACCGGCTTGGCTTTGGCCGTGCCGGCGTGGGCGTTTGCGCAGGCGGTGCCGATGCCGGTGATCCCGGCGGTCAAACCGGTGCACGCCGGCAAGCCTGCCGCCAAGGCCCCGGTCTGGCAGCGGGATGGCAACAGGTTGTCGGTGACCGCCAACGGCCGCGCGGGCAGCACCGTGCCCACGGCGGACGCGTCTGCGCTGGATGGACAGACCCATTCCGCGGGCGCGGGGCTCCAGCTCACCACCAAGCCCGGCCTCACGGCGCACGTCGACGTCAACGAGACCCGCTGGACGCCGCTCGCACCCGCCTGTGCCCCTGGCACGCCGGGCTGCCTGGGCATCGCACCGGTGGATGGCGTGCAGCGCGGAGAGGTCGGAGCCGGCTACGCGGGACATGGCGTCAAGCTTGATCTGTCCATCGGACAGGCGCAGGCCGAAGCAGGTGTCGCGCGCGCGCGCAGCGCGCCGTTGCCGCGGGTACTGCCTGCCGAGGGGGGCGCCGACGTGGCTGCGCCACTGTGGTTCCGCAACAGCACCTCCACCAGCCTCAACGCGCGGGGCCAGGTCAGCCTGGCGCCCGATACCAGCCTCAACCTGGGTGCCAGCGTGGGGCACGTGAAGTTCTTGCCGGGCTCGGGCCTGGCCGCCGACGATGCGCTTGACCAGACCACCCTCAGCCTCGGGATCCAGCACGGCGCCGTGCGCGGCTCGATCGTCGGCCACATGCTTGAGCCCGACGTACCCGGTTCGCTGTTGGGCCAGAATCAACGCTGGAGCGGCATCGACCTCGGCATCAGCGTCCGCCTGCCGTGGCGCGGCGAATTGAACTTCGGCGCGCAGAACGTGTGGTCCTCCGGCCGCGCGCCGTTGCTCTTTGGTCCCACCGGCACCGCCCCGGACCAGGGCCGCGTGCCGTACGTGCAATACCACCAGACCCTCTGAGCCGTCGTCATCGACCGGATCGGTTCCGTCCGGTTGTTTGCACGTGGGCATGGCTGCTCGCCGCTACCATTCCGGCGCTACGCCACTCGCAAACAAGCCCCGCGCAATGAGCCAGGCTTCACCTACAAGTGTCCCCGAACTGCTCCAGGGTCTCAGCGGCCTGCTGCAGTCCGGTCGCCATGCCGAAGCGGCAAAGGTGCTGAGGCGAGCGCTCGATCTTGCCCCTGTCGATGCGGCCGTCACAGCGGCGGTTGCCCGCATGACGGAGCTGGCGCGCACTTGGCTCACCTTCGGCCAAATCCAGCTGGCGGTGGATGCCCTTTCCCCACTTGCCGCGTCCAGGCACGCAGGTGGCCTGGTGTTGATGCTCTATGGCCATGCCTTGATGGCGACGGGCCGCCGGGAAGAGGCCGAAGCCGTGTTTCGAGGATGGCTGGAGAAGGAACCCCACAACAATGACGCAGCCCTGCGGCTTGCCGCGGTACTGGCCGATACCGGAAAGTCCGCCGAGGCCGAATCATTGGTTCGCGCGGCCGTCGGGCGCCACGGCGCCACGCCTGAGAGTGCATTCGTGTTGGGGCGTGCCTTGCTGGGGCTGGCGCGTTTCGGCGAAGCCGAGGAACAATTTCGCCACGTCGTGCATGCACGCCCTGACCATCAGGCAGCGCACGCCAATCTGATGGAGCTCGTCTGGATGCGCTCCGGCGACATCCGGGAAGCCTCGCGCGCGCTCGATCGTGCGTTGCGTTCGGAGCCGCATCTGGTTGGGTTGCGCGTCACCAAATCACGCCTTTTGCTCTCGGCCGGCATGCAGGCCGAAGCGCTGGCAGAACTCGATGCCGGTCTGGCCATGGCGCCGCGGGACGCCACATTGTTGACCTCTGCCACCACGGTTGCCTTGGAACTGGATGGTGACCGCGCCTTGGGCTACGCAAAACGGCTGCGGGAGGGCGCGCCTCGGGACCGGGCGGCACGCGTGGCGATGGGCAATGCCTATCTCGCGGCCGGCGATGCGTCGGCGGCGCTGACGATCGCCGAGGCGCTACATCGATCCGATCCTGGTGACGGGCAGGCGCTGGCGATGACCGCAGATGCCCAACGCATGCTTGGCGACCAGCGTTATCGGGAGTTGCTGGATTATCGGCACCTCGTCCGTGCCGGGTCGATCGATGTGCCGCCCGGTTGGGCCAGCCTTGACGCTTATCTCGCCGACTTGACGGCGGACCTGGAACGCGTGCATGTCCTGCACGCGCACCCCGTGGGGAATTCATTGCGCGAGGGAAGCCAAATCCCCTTGGTTCCGGAGAACTCACCGTTTGCGTCGGTTCGCGCGTTCCCGCAAGCCATCGATGGGTCGATCCGCCGCTACATGCAAGCCATCGGCACCGGCAGCGACCCCATGCGCAAGCGCAATACGGGGCGGTACCGCATCAGTGGCATGTGGTCAGTCCGGCTGCGGCCCCACGGGTTTCACGTCAACCACTACCACCCGGAAGGCTGGATCTCGTCCGCCTGCTATCTGCATCTGCCGCGCGCCGTCGAGCGCACGGGCGGGGAAGGCTGGCTGAAATTCGGCGAGCCGGCTTTCCCGACCCGTCCCCTCTTGAAGCCCGAGTTCTTCATCAAGCCGAGTCCGGGCTTGCTGGTCCTGTTCCCGTCCTACATGTGGCACGGGACGGTGCCATTTGCTGGTGCGCCCGAGGACACCCGCGTGACGATTGCCTTCGATGTCGTTCCAGTGCCCTGAATGGGGCCTGACCGGGACCGATACCATTAACACTGTTTTTACGAAATGCGGTACGATCGCCCCTGTCGGCATCCTTTCGTGTTCGTGGAGGGGTGGCTGATGAACCGAGGAGGGCGGATTTCAAGCCAAAGCGGATAACCCAGCTGCCGTTCCGTATTCCTGACCAAGGCGCATGCCGTGGGTCGCCATGTGACGTGGGGATTCCATACGGGTTAGAAAGTTGTTAGCATGCGGCCTGCCGAGGGTTCCTGTGAGGCCTCGTCGGCGTTTTTGACGGGGACCTTTCCCGAAACTGTTTCACACATCTACAAACGTTTGGAGAGTGCAATGAGACTCGACCGCAGTGAGCTGTCAAAGGC
>DATEKI010000255.1:0-6283 GCA_035277545.1 Rhodanobacteraceae bacterium
GCCGCCGCAGAGCTGACAGGCTCCGCGCCGCCCGGCCCCTCGCCACTCGCACGTCGCGCACACACGGCCACCGCAACCGCGATCGCCGCACATTGTTTTACCCCCTGCAGCGCGGTTTAGGGAACGCTCCGGGACACCAGGAGATTCCCATGACGTTCGAATCGCTCGGGCTCGCGCCCGCGCTGCTGCGCGCGCTTGCCGAACAAGGCTACGCTACCCCCACTCCGATCCAGGCCGCGGCGATTCCGCTGGTATTGGACGGCCACGACCTGCTCGCCGGCGCGCAGACCGGCACCGGCAAGACTGCCGCGTTCGCGCTGCCGCTGCTGCAAAAGCTCGGCATGGATCAGGTCCTCCACAACAGCAAACAGCCGCGCAGACCGCGGGCGCTGATCCTCACCCCCACCCGCGAACTGGCGGCGCAGGTTCACGACAACCTGCGCGGCTATGGCAAGCACCTTCGTGTCCACACGGCGGCGGTGTTCGGCGGTGTCGGCATGGGTGGTCAGGTGCAGACGCTGCGACGCGGCCCCGACATCATCGTCGCCACGCCGGGCCGGCTGATCGACCACATGGATCGTCGCAATGTCGATCTGTCGTGCATCGAAACGCTGGTGCTGGATGAGGCCGATCGCATGCTCGACATGGGCTTCGCGCCCGCGTTGAAGAAAATCCTCGGCGCGTTGCCGAAACAACAACGCCAGACGCTGTTGTTCTCCGCGACCTTCGTGCCCGAAGTGAAGGCACTGGCCGCGCAATTCATGCACGATCCACGTGAAGTGCAGATGGCGCAACCGAATGCGGTCGCGGTCGGCGTCAGCCATCGCGTACACCCGGTCGATGCGGACAAGAAGCGCGACCTGCTGCTGCACGTGCTGGCCGCCGACAGCCGCCGGCAGACGCTGGTGTTCGCGCGCACCAAGCACGGCTCCGACAAACTGTGCCGGTACCTCGAGCAACACGGATTCCGCGTGGCCGCGATCCATGGCAACAAGAGCCAGGGCCAGCGCACCCGCGCGCTCGCGGATTTCAAGGCGGGCAAGACGACGGTGCTGGTCGCGACCGACATCGCCGCGCGTGGGCTCGACATCGCGCAATTGCCGGCGGTGGTGAACTACGACCTGCCGATGGTTGCGCAGGATTACGTGCACCGCATCGGCCGTACCGGCCGCGCCGGCGCCGAAGGCCTGGCACTGTCGCTGGTCAGCCGCGAAGAGGAAGGCCTGTTGCGCGACATCCGCCGCCTGCTGAAGCAGGATGTCGCGATCGAACCGATCGAAGGCTTCGAGCCGGCGTGGAACCTGCGGCTCGATGGCCCAGCGCCTGCAATGCGCAAGCACGGCCGCAACCACGGCAATGCGTCGCGCAACAGCGCCAAACCCGGCAAACCGTCGCACGCGCGCCGCCCGCACGGACAACACGGCAAGGAAGAACACGCCGCCGGCAACAAGCGCCGTCGCAGCAAATGGCGCGGCAACGCGGATTCGCGCAAGGCGTAGGCGATCAGCGCACAACCCGTCGCGCAATCCGAAAAGCGGTAGGGCGGGAGGAGCGAAGCGCATCCCGCCACCATGAATCGACGGGATGCGCCGCTGCGCGGCTTCTCCCGCCCTACAGGACTACTACACCCACTCGCGCGGCTTGAGATATTCCCCAAGCTGCGCTTCGGCACTGCCGGGTTCCGGCGCGTAGCCGTATTCGTAGCGCACACGCGGCGGCAGCGACATCAGGATCGATTCGGTGCGGCCGCCGGATTGCAGGCCGAACAGGGTGCCGCGGTCGTAGACGAGGTTGAATTCGACATAGCGACCACGGCGGTACAGCTGGAATTCGCGCTCGCGTTCGCCGTAAGGCATGTCCTTGCGGCGTTCGACGATCGGCACGTAGGCGTCGAGGAACCCGTTGCCGACGGCCTGCATGAAGGCGAAGGATTTTTCGAAACCCCATTCGTTCAAGTCATCGAAGAAAAGTCCGCCGATACCGCGGGTTTCGTCGCGATGCTTGAGGTAAAAATACTCGTCGCACCACTTCTTGTACTTCGAATAGACATCGTCGCCGAACGGCGCGCACAGGCCGCGCGCGACGGCGTGCCAGTGCACGCAGTCTTCGTCGAACGGGTAGAACGGCGTGAGGTCGAAGCCGCCACCGAACCACCATACCGGTTCCTCGCCTTGCTTGTCGGCCTCGAAATAACGCACGTTGGCGTGCGAGGTCGGCACGTAGGGATTGGCCGGATGGACCACCAGCGACACGCCGCACGCAGTCCATTGCCGTCCGACGAGTTGCGGGCGCTGCGCGGTCGCCGACGGCGGCAGCTTGTCGCCGGTGACGCGCGAATAGTTGACGCCGGCCTGCTCGAACACCGCACCATTCTTCAGGACGCGTGTTCGGCCCCCACCGCCCGCAGGGCGCGCCCACGCATCTTCGATGAAATGTGCGCCACCGTCGGCCCTTTCCAGCGCCGCACAGATGCGGTCCTGCAGGTCACGCAGGAAGACATCGACTTTTTCGACATTCGGTTGCATCGGCATTTTCAAAAAAAGCGGGCGGCGCAGCGCCGCCCGCCGTGACTATCAGTGCGCCATCATCAGGCCGTTCTGGATATCGGTGACCAGGTTCTTGATCCAGCTTGCGTAATTGGTGTGGATGTAACGCACGCCGTTCTTCTCCTCGTAGCGAAGGTCGTTGCTGGTGACGTAGTTGATCTGGATCTTCTGCCCGTCGTAGTGAACCGCGATCGTGACGCTGAACGCGCGTGGGTCGTACACCGCGTCGATTTCCCCGGATACATGCTTGACGATGCGCCAGTTGCGGGCCGTGAGCGCGGTACCGATGATCTGCTCCACCTTGGCCGTATCGACATTCGCCGGCACCGGAATCGGCTGCGGGTCGACCAACGGCACCTGGCGAAATGCCATCAACAACAGCAATGCCGGCGCCAGCAGCAAAGACCAACCAAGCTTCCTGCTACGCGTGTGCAACATGATTGTCCCCCAATGATGTGAGCGGCGACGTGCCGCGCCACGGAGTGTAACCGCACTGCGGCCGCAGCCATCGCCGGCATGCACGTATACTGGCCTTCCTCTTGATCGGAACGCACCGGGTGCCGGATCGCATCGAACCGCTGGCCATCACCGCGTACAGCGCGACCTCCGCGCTCGGACACGGGCTTGCGGCGCACCTTGAAGCCTTGCGTGCCGCGCAGAGCGGACTGCGCGGCAACGATTTCTCCAGCGCGCCGCTCGAATGCCGGATCGGCCGTGTCACGGGCATCGAGGGGATCGCACTGCCCGCGAACCTGGCGCACTGGGATTGCCGCAACAACCGGCTGGCCTGGCTGGGGTTGCAGCAGGATGGATTGATGGACGCTGTCCTCGCCGCGGTCGAACGCCACGGCGCCGACCGCGTCGCCTTGATCCTCGGCACCTCCACCGCCAGCATCGGCTCGACCGAGGACGCATACCGTCGGCTCGACCACGGTCATTTCCCGTCCGACCTGCAGCGGCCGGAGATCCACACCCCGCATTCGCTGGTGGCTTTTGTCGCCGATGCAACGGGCATTGCGGGCCCCGCGCTTACCGTCTCGACTGCGTGTTCGTCATCGGCCAAGGTTTTCGCGTCCGCCGAACGCATGGTCCGGCTCGGGCTCGCCGACGCCGCGCTGGTCGGCGGCGTCGACACCTTGTGCGACAGCGTGCTGTTCGGGTTCCATTCGCTGGAACTGGTCTCACCGGGCGGTTGCCGCCCATTCGACGTGCGGCGCGATGGCATCTCGATCGGCGAAGCCGCGGCGTTCGCGCTGCTGGAGCGCATCGATGCGGCACCGTGCGCACCGCGCCTGCTCGGCCATGGCGAATCGTCGGATGCCCACCACATGTCGACGCCGCATCCCGAAGGCCGTGGCGCCCTGTCTGCGCTGGACGATGCGCTGGCACGCGCCGGCCTCGATGCGGAAGATGTCGACTACATCAACCTGCACGGTACCGCCACGTCCAGGAACGACGAAGTCGAGGCGAAGTTGCTGCCGCGTTTTCCCGCGTACACCCGCGCGAGTTCGACCAAGGGCTTCACCGGCCACACGCTGGGCGCGGCCGGCGCGCTGGAGGCTGCGATTGCATTGGCCGCCATCGCACACGGCATCGTGCCGCCGAACCTGGGTTGCGTGGAGCCGATGCCGGATGCCGCGGCGTGGCTGGCGATGCGCCCGGCCGAACAGCGCATCGATGTCGCGGTCAGCAACTCCTTCGGCTTCGGCGGCAACAATGCCTGCCTGGTGTTCGGGCGCGGGGACGTCGCGTGAGCGGGTCCCTTTCATTGCGCATCGCCGGCATCGGCGCGTGGGCGCCGGGTGCGCCGGATTGGCAACGGTTGCGCGCGATCCTGCGCGGTGAATCCGCGCCCTCCGATGACGCGCCGGCACGCCCTGCCGGCGCGGCACTGCCCGCCGCCGAACGCAGGCGCGCCCCCGACGGCGTGCGGCTCGCGGCAGACATTGCCGCACAAGCCACGACGATGGCGGCCATCGACCCGGCGACAATCCCCTGTATCTTCGCCTCCACCCACGGCGAAGTCGCGATCACCGACTACATCTGCGAAACACTGGCGCGTGCGCCGCTCGAGCTATCGCCCACCAAATTCCACAACTCGGTGTTGAACGCCCCCGCCGGCTACTGGACGATCGCGACCGTCTGCACCGCGGCGTCCAGCGCGGTGACCGCACACCACCGCAGCTTCGCGGCCGGGTTGCTGGAAGCGGCCGTCTTCGCGTGTGCCGAAGACACGCCGGTATTGTTCGCGTCCAGCGACGTCGCCTCCACCGGGCCGCTTGCGGAGATGACCCGCACCACGCTCGCATTCGGCGCGGCGCTCGTGCTGGCGCCCGGTGCTTCCGCACGTCCCGTGATCCGCCTCGCGCCCGTGTGCGCCGCGGATGAACCGCCCGCTCGCAGCGGACTGGCACTGCCGGGCGTGGCAGGCGACAATCCTGCCAACGCGCACGCACTGGCCTTGTTGCGGCGGCTTGCCGCCGAAGAAGGTTCGCGCCTGCGCCTGCCGCTGTCGCCAGGATTGTCATTGGACATGGAGATCATGCCTTGAACGAAGCCGCCGTCCGCCCCTTCGTGGTGGTGCCCTGCCTCAACGAGGCACTGGCAATTCGCGGATTGCTCGAAGGGGTGCTGTCGCACTGCCGCGATGTGATCGTGGTCGATGACGGCTCGACCGACGACACGGCCGCGATCGTCGCGCAGATGCCGGTGACGTTGATCCGCCACCCGGAGCGGCGCGGCAAGGGCGAAGCGCTGCGTGCCGGCTTCCGCGAGGCGCTCGAACGCGGCGCGACGGGCGTGCTGACGATGGACGGCGATGGCCAGCACGATCCCGCCGACATCCCGCGCATCCTGGCCGCGGCGCGGCAATTCCCGGGCGCGATGATCATCGGCGCGCGGATGCTGGAACGCGAACGCCAACCGGCGGGGCGCCGGCGCGCCAATGATTTCGCCGACTGGGGCATCAGCTGGGGCTGCGGCCGGCCGGTGGCCGACACCCAGAGCGGCCAGCGCTGGTACCCGCGGGCCGCCGTCGGACTGGTCGAGCTGCCCGCGCAGGACTTCGTGTTCGAAGCGGCCGTCCTGATCGCCGCCTCGCGCGACCTCGACATGCCCGTGGTGTCCATTCCCATCGCCTGCCGTTACGACGACAGTGCGCGCCACAGCCACTTCCGACCGGTGCGCGACGTGGTGCGCATCACGTGGTTCACCATCCGACGCGTGGCGCATTACGGGCGCGTGGTGCAGAGCTACCGCGCCTCGCACGCGATCCAGCCACGGATTTACGACCCCGAGCGCCTGCTCGATGCCGTACCGTCCATGCGGCTCGCGCGCGCCGGCAGTCCGCCCGGGGAATGAATGCCGGACCAGGCGCCCGTGGATGTCCTGATCATCGGCGGCGGCCTTGCCGGACTCACCCTCGCGGTGCAACTGCGCGACCGCTGCCCCGGCCTCGCGATCCGCATACTGGAGCGCCGACGCCATCCGGTACCTGCCGCGGCCCACAAGGTCGGTGAATCCACGGTCGAAATCGGTGCGCACTACTTCGCCGACGTGCTCGGCCTGCGCGAACACCTGGACGCAGCGCAAATACGCAAGTTCGGCTTCCGGTTCTTCTTCAGCGACGGCTGCCCGGACATCGATCGCTGCCCCGAGCTCGGCATCAGCCACGTGTTTCCGACACCGACGTGGCAGATCGAACGCGGCACCTTCGAGAACTTCCTCGGCCGGGAAGC
>DATEKI010000256.1:0-3465 GCA_035277545.1 Rhodanobacteraceae bacterium
TTTTGCGAACCTTCAGCCCTTCATCTTCTGCCTCTTCGGGAGGCGAGGCGCCGTAGTGGCCTCGGCCGAGATGGGACCCCGGCTCCGATGCCGATTCGGGGGCGGGTGCGGGGACCGCGACACATATAAGGTGGCGGTGAGGTTCGCGAAACATCGACCCATTCGAACGGGAGGAAACGGTGCGACACGCCTTACGGTGTTGCGCGGCCGCGCTTCGCGTCGCGCCGACGACAACGGGGCCGGTCCCCAGGCCGCGATACGGCAGGACCCTCGCTTAACATGTCCTCGGGGGTGTGCCGAAATGCCGCTAGTGGATATGACCTGACGGAAGACTCCTATTTACAGTTCCGTCCGGAGGGATTTTGTGCGATCATCGGCGGATGCGCAAAGGCATCTCGGTCACGCTCACCACCGCCGATCGGGTCCGGTTGGACGCGATCGTGCGGGATCGCAACAGCCCGCAAAAGCACGTCTGGCGCGCCCGGATCGTGCTGCTGACGGCGGACGGCGAAGGCACCAACGCGATCACCCGCGCCATCGCCAAGGACAAGACCGTGGTTTGGCGTTGGCAGGAGCGCTTCATGCACGAGGGGGTTGCCGGGCTCACCCGCGACAAGACCCGACCCTCGCGCATCGCGCCCTTGCCGGCGGCGACCGTCGATCGGGTGGTGGCGCTGACCAACCAAGCCCCGCCGCACGAAGCGACCCATTGGACGGCATCGGCGATGGCCGCGGCGGTCGGGATCAGCCCGTCCTCGGTGCGCCGCATCTGGACCAGGCACGGACTGCAACCGCATCGGGTGCGTTCGTTCAAGCTTTCCAACGACCCCAAATTCGCCGCCAAGCTCAAAGCGGTGGTTGGTCTCTATATTGACCCGCCGGCGCATGCGGTGGTGCTCAGCATCGACGAGAAAAGCCAGATCCAGGCCCTGGATCGCACGCAACCCGGGCTGCCGATGAAGAAGGGGCGCTGCGCCACGATGACCCACGATTACAAGCGCAACGGCACCACCACCCTGTTCGCCGCCCTCGACATCCTCGACGGCAAGGTCATCGGCCGCTGCATGCAGCGCCATCGGCATCAGGAATTCATCCGCTTTCTCAATACGGTCGAGCGCGAGGTGGCGGCCGACAAGATGGTTCACGTGGTGCTCGACAACTACGCCACCCACAATCACCCCAAGGTCAAAGCCTGGCTCGCCCGGCATCAGCGCTTCACCTTCCACTTCACTCCGACCTCGTGCTCCTGGGCCAATGCGGTCGAAGGTTGGTTTGCCAAGCTGACCCGGCAGCGCCTCAAACGCGGCGTCTTCACCTCGATCGTCGAGCTGCAGACCGCGATCAACCGCTTTATCGCCGAGGCCAACGCCAAGCCCAAACCGTTCGTCTGGACCAAATCCGCCGACGCCATCCTCGCCGCCGCCAACCGCGGGAGGCAAGCGTTAGAAGCGATCCACTCTCATGTCCGCCTTTACAAGTAGCAGGCAAGCGAATTGGTGGCTTTCTTTCAAGCGGTTGTTCCAGGCTCTGCCGGGCAGGGCGGGAGGTGCGGCCGTCGTGACGACGGTTGATCATTCTCTGATGCGCGGATCGGAACCGCATGACCGGTGATGCGTCGCGGAGCTGCCTCGGTCTAGGAACCTGCGTCGGATCGAGGATCCGGCAGATAGTGGATGCGAGGGTTCTCCTGACCGCGGCCGCGCCTCCGGCCTTGCCCAGCAGCAGCGTATCTGGTGGTTCGCTGGCGCCTCCCTTGGATGTGATCATCCGTGTCCCTTGGTCAGTTCGTCGCCGGCGGAACGCTGCGGGTGATGGCCCATACGAAGCCGGCCAGCTCGCGGGCGATCGCCGCGGTGACGACATTGGCCGGCTTGCCAGCGCGCGCCAGCCGGCGATAGCGGGCGCACAGCCGCACCTGCGCCTTCCAGGCGATCTCGCGGACCGGCTTTGGCTGTTCCTCCTGGCGCAGCAGCAGCTCGCGGCTGACTCGGGCCGGGAAGCGGTAGCACCAGGCCGCCTCAATCAGCAGCCGACGGGCGGCGCTGTTGCCGGCCTTGGTGAGTCCGCCGCGTCTGACGCTGGCGCCGCTGGAGTGCTCCGACGGCACCAGCCCGAGATAGGCCATCAGCTGGCGCGGGTTGGCAAAACGCGACAGGTCGCCCAGCTCGGCGATCAGGGTTGCGGCATTGACCAATGCCATGCCGCGCATGGCCTGAAGCGCCGCCACAACCGGAGCCAGCGTCCAGTCCGGCAGCATGGCGGCGATATGCGCCGTCAGCCGATCCCGCCGCGCCTCGGCAGCTTCGACGGCCTGCACGTAGTCCTCGAGCACCAGGTGATGCACCGCCTGCTCGAATTTGAGCCCGGCCAGCCAGCGGCGGTGCAGCTTGGTCCAGGCCGGCCGGCCGTAATGGCAGCCATGGCGCAGCAGAAAGCCCGAAAGCTGCTGGCGTGCCCGGCGCAGGGCATGCACCGCGTCGAGACGGGCGCGCACCAGGTCGCGCATTGCTTCGTGTCCGGGGTCCGGGACCCACACCGCCGTCAGCTCGCCCGCCCGGTGCAGCCGTGCCAGGCTGGCGGCGTCCCGCCGATCGGTCTTGACCCGGTCGCCGGCACGCTTTGGGATCAGCGAGGGGGCAACGACGACGCAGTCGTGCCCGCGCGCCGACAACTGGCGTTGGATGCCATAACCGCACGGCCCCGCCTCGTAGCAGAACCGAAGCCTGGCTCCTTCATGGCCGAGCTTACCCGCCAGCCGATCCAATGCCGCCGCCGTGTTTGCGATCCGGCCGTACTCCCGGATCTCGCCGCGCAGACCGCCTTCGGCCACCGCCACGACGATCCCCTGCTTGTGAACGTCAAGCCCGACATACGTGATACGATCCCCCACGACCCGTCTCCTATGCATGAGGCTCTGCACCGGCCAATCCGGCGCAACCCTCGCTACCTGCATACTGCGAGACGGGTCGCCCCGCCCTCAGGCGGACATGTGGTCTAGGGATCTCCGAGGGCCCGCTTTCCGCCCCAGCCGCCCTCCGGCGCAGGTACCGAACATCAGTGCTTCAACGCGAGTACCGCCGGATTGACGACGCGCCCTAGTCCTCCGCGATCAGCAAGTGCCGCGGCGCGTGGCTGATCGTTTCGCAGCCGGTTTCGGTGACGATCGCGGTTTCGCCGAGCGACATGCCGAGCCCGGTGTCGCTGTTCAACAGGATCATGTGCAGAAAGAACACCATGTTCGGCGCCAGCACCTGCGGCTCGCCGGCATAGAGCATCGGCCAATCCATCCAGGTCGGCGGATAGGTCGCCCCCATCGTATAGCCGCAAGCGTTGAGGAAATGCCCGGCGTATCCGGCCTTGGTCAGCACCTCGGCATGCGCCGCGAACACTCGGCCGACCGTGTTGCCCGGCCGCAGCGCCGCCTCGCAGGCATCGAGTGCGGTGGCGCAGGCCGCGAACATGTGG
>DATEKI010000257.1:0-4954 GCA_035277545.1 Rhodanobacteraceae bacterium
ATGTCGGCGAGACCGTCGTGCCCGGCGCAATGGTCTTTCGCCCCTTTCTGCCGTAACAGAAAGGGGCTCGCTCACCGAAGGCGAGCGAAACCGCTCTTCGGTCAGCGCAAACCCGTCTCGTTGCGCGCGATCACCATGCGCTGGATTTCCGACGTGCCTTCATAGATCTCGGTAATCTTGGCATCGCGGAAGTAGCGCTCCAGCGGCATTTCCTTGGAATAACCCATGCCGCCGTGGATCTGCACGGCCTGGTGCGTGATCCACATCGCCGCTTCGGAGGCCGTCAGCTTCGCCACCGCGGCCTCGGTCGAGAAACGCGCACCGGTTTTCGCGGACTCCTGTTTCATCCACGCCGCGCGCAAGGTCAGCAGTTGCGCCGCGTCCAGCTTGCACTTCATGTCGGCAATCTTGGCCTGGGTCATCTGGAACGAGCCGATCGACTGCCCGAACGCCTTGCGGTCGCGCGAGTATTCCAGCGTCGCCTCGTAGGCCGCGCGCGCAAGGCCCACCGCCTGCGACGCGATGCCGATGCGGCCGGCATCCAGCACGCCCATCGCGATCTTGAAGCCGTGGCCTTCCTCGCCGATCACTTCATCGGGTTGCGCGCGGTAATCGACGAACTCGATCTCGCAGGTGGCCGACGCGCGGATGCCGAGCTTGGGTTCGGTCTTGCCTCGACTGAATCCCTGGCGCGAGGTGTCGACCATGAACGCGGTGATCCCACGCGCGTGCTTTTCGGGGTCGGTCATGGCGAACAGCAGGATGTACTTCGCGACCGGGCCCGAGGTGATCCAGCTCTTCTTGCCGTTGATCACGAAGCTGCCATCGGCCTGCTTCACCGCGCGGCAACGCATCGCCGTGGCATCGGAACCGGACTGCGGTTCGGTCAGCGCGAATGCGCCGATCGCTTCGCCCGACGCGATCGGCGTCACGTACTTGTGCTTCTGTTCCTCGTTGCCGAATTTCAACAGGCCGTTGCAATAGAGCGTGTTGTTGACACTCATGATGGTCGAGTGCGCGCAGTCCGCCGCCGCAACCTCGATCATCGCCAGCACGTAGCTGATCGAATCCATCCCCGCACCGCCGTATTCGGCCGGCACCTCGATACCCATCAGCCCGAGCTTGCCCATCTCGCGGATGTTGTCGAGCGGAAACTCGCCGGACTTGTCGAAATCAGCCGCCACCGGAGCGATGCGCCTCGAAGCGAAATCCCGCGCGATCGACTGGATCTGCAACTGCTCTTCGGAAAGATTGAAATCCATCGCGACACCTCTGTTTGTCGTGCGCCACGCCCATGGCTGGCGCGGCAATTCAACGGGACATCATACCGCCGCCGGGCATTCCGCTTTAATTTATCTCTCTATCCTGATATAAAGATGGAATGTTGGATCTGGTTTCCGCCACCGCCCTGTTGCGCGTATTGTCCGACCCCACGCGGGTGCGGCTGCTGGCGCTGCTGCGGCGCGAGGAATTGACCGTCGCGGAACTGTCGTCGGTGCTGCGACTCGCGCAACCGCGCGTTTCCACCCACCTCGCCAAGCTCAAGGAAACCGGGCTCGTACGCGACCGTCGCGCCGGCGTGTCGGCGTACTATCGCTTCAACGAAAGCGGCTTCGATGGCGCGGCCGACCTGCTGCGTGCACTGGAAGACGGTGTCGACGACGCGATGCTGGATGCCGATGCGCAGCGCCTGCCATCGGTGCTGGCAGCGCGTGCGCGCGACCGCGGCTGGGCCGACAGCGTGGCCGGCGACATGGAACGCCATTATTCGCCGGGCCGTACGTGGGAAACCCTCGCCCGCACGCTGCTGCAACTGCTGGAAACCGGCGACGTGCTCGACATCGCATCGGGCGACGGCGTGCTGGCGGAGCTGCTGGCACCCCATGCGCATTCGATCGTGTGCGTGGATTCCAGCCCGAATGTGGTGGCTGCGGCGCGCAAGCGCCTGAAGGGCTTCCGCAACGTCGAAGTGGTCGAGGGCGACATGCACGCACTGATGCCCGCCAGCCGCAAATTCGATCTCGTGCTGATGATGCACGCGCTCACCTACAGCGATCGCCCGCAGCAGGCGATCGCGGAGGCGGCCCGCGTATTGAAGCCGGGCGGTCGGCTGCTGGCCGCGACGCTGGCGAAGCACGCGCATCGCGCGGCAGTGGCACCGTTCGACCACAAGAACCTCGGCTTCAAGCGCGAAGACCTTGCCGGCTTCGCGCGCAAGGCCGGGCTTGAAGTCCTGCATTGCGAACGCATTTCGCGCGAGGCGCGCTCGCCTCATTTCGAAGTCCTCAGCCTGCTGGCCAGAAAACCATGAACCAGAATCTGCCATTCCTGCGTCCCGACCGTGTCGAAACACTCAACGACGCGCTGGCCAAGCGCATTCTGGTACTGGATGGCGCGATGGGCACGATGCTGCAACAGCACGCGCTCGACGAAGCCGGCTACCGCGGCGAGCGCTTTGTCCACGGTTGCGACACCGCGCACCTGCACGATCACGCGGGCGAGCACGCCGATCCGCACGGCTGCCAGCGCGACCTCAAGGGTGACAACGATCTGCTTTCGTTGACGCATCCCGAAATCATCCGCGACATCCATGCCGCGTATCTCGATGCCGGCGCCGATTTCGTCGAAACCAACACCTTCAATTCGACGTCCATCAGCCAGGCCGACTACGCGCTCCAGCACCTGGTGCACGAGTTGAACCGCGAGGGTGCGAGGCTGGCGCGCGCAGCCTGCGACGAAGCCGAACGCAAGACCCCTGATCGTCCGCGCTTCGCGATCGGCGTGCTCGGCCCGACCAGCCGCACCGCGTCGCTGTCGCCCGACGTCAACAACCCCGGCTTCCGCAACGTCGATTTCGACGAACTCGAAAACGCCTACGCCGATGCCACGCACGGACTCGTCGAAGGCGGCGCCGACATCGTGATGGTGGAAACCATCTTCGATACCCTGAACGCCAAGGCTGCGCTGTCGGGCATCGCGCGTGTGTTCGACGAGCTCGGCGGGCGCCTGCCTGTCATGATTTCCGGCACGATCACCGATCGTTCCGGGCGCACGCTGTCGGGGCAGACGGCTGAAGCTTTCTGGTATTCGGTCGCGCACGCACGCCCCCTGTCCGTCGGATTGAATTGTGCCCTGGGCGCCAAGGACCTTCGCCAGCACATCGAGGCGCTGGCGCGCGTCGCCGACTGCGCCGTCAGCGCGCACCCCAACGCGGGACTGCCGAATGCACTGGGCGGCTACGACGAAACCCCGGAAGAAATGGCGAAAACCCTGGGCGAATTCGCGCGCGACGGCCTGCTCAATATCGTCGGCGGCTGCTGCGGCACCACGCCCGAACACATCGCTGCGATCGCCGAAGCGGTGCGTGGTGTTGCGCCGCGCGTCTTGCCATCCCGTGCACGCGCCGCGTGAATGACATTTCCATGGAATGACGCGGATCAAGACCGGGGTGGGGCGCATCGCCAATCCTGCTCGTCGATCCTGCACCTGCCCGCGCTTGAAGAAATGCAATGAACGAACAACCCCGCTACACCCGCCTCTCCGGCCTCGAACCGCTGGTCATCACGCCCGAGACGTTGTTCGTCAACATCGGTGAGCGCACCAACGTCACCGGCTCGGCCAAGTTCAAGAAGCTGATCAAGGAAGACCGTTACGACGAGGCGGTGGAAGTCGCGCGCCAGCAGGTCGAGAACGGCGCGCAGATCCTCGACGTCAACATGGACGAAGGCCTGCTCGATTCCGAGGCCGCGATGGTGAAGTTCCTGCGCCTGATCGCGGCCGAGCCCGACATCGCGAAGATCCCGGTGATGGTCGACTCGTCCAAGTGGACGGTGATCGAGGCCGGCCTGAAGTGCCTGCAGGGCAAGGGCGTGGTCAATTCGATCTCGCTGAAGGAAGGCGAGGAGAAGTTCCTCGACGAGGCGCGCAAGATCCTGCGCTACGGCGCCGCCACGGTGGTGATGGCGTTCGATGAACAGGGCCAGGCCGATTCGATCGAACGCCGCCTCGAAATCTGCGAACGCTCGTACAACCTGCTGACGGAGAAGGTCGGCTTTCCGCCCGAAGACATCATCTTCGATTCCAACATCTTCCCGATCGCGACCGGCATCGAGGAGCACGCCAACAACGCGGTCAATTTCATCGAGGCCGCGAAGCAGCTGAAGAAGCGCTTTCCGCACTCGCACATCTCGGGCGGCGTCTCCAATGTGTCGTTCTCGTTCCGTGGCAACAACGCGGTGCGCGAGGCGATCCACTGCGTGTTCCTGTACCACGCGATCAAGGCCGGCATGGACATGGGCATCGTCAACGCCGGCGCGCTCGCGATCTACGACGACCTCGACCCGGAACTGCGCGAACGCGTCGAGGACGTGGTGCTGAACCGGCGGCCGGATGCGACCGAGCGGTTGATGGAAATCGCCGAGCGGCACAAGGGCGGCTCGCAGGACAAGGACGACGGCAACAAGCTGGCGTGGCGCGAGCTGCCGGTCGCCAAGCGGCTGGAACACGCGCTGGTGCACGGCATCGACCAGTTCGTGGTCGAGGATACCGAGGAAGTCCGCAAGACCGTCACGCGCACGCTGGACGTGATCGAAGGGCCGCTGATGGACGGCATGAACGTGGTCGGCGACCTGTTCGGCGCGGGCAAGATGTTCCTGCCGCAGGTGGTGAAGTCCGCGCGCGTGATGAAGAAGGCCGTCGCCTACCTGCTGCCCTTCATGGAAGAGGAAAAAAAGAAGAGCGGCAACACCAGCAAGTCGAACGGCAAGATAGTGATGGCGACCGTCAAGGGCGACGTGCACGACATCGGCAAGAACATCGTCGGCGTGGTGCTGGCCTGCAACAACTTCGAGGTCATCGACCTCGGCGTGATGGTGCCGGCGCAGAAGATCCTCGACACCGCGATTGCCGAGCACGCCGACATGATCGGCGTGTCGGGCCTGATCACGCCGTCGCT
>DATEKI010000258.1:0-7013 GCA_035277545.1 Rhodanobacteraceae bacterium
GCCGATTCGGCACCATCGATATCCGCGCCGGGCGGGCTGCACGTCGCCTGAATCGTGTCCACGTCAGCCGAGGTGAGCGGCGCCGCCTCTGCGAATACAATCGGCGGATGCCACAAGCCCCGCAAACCCCACCTGCCAGGATCGTCCCCGAGCCCATTCGCAAGGGGATAGACGTTTCGATCAACGGCAAGCACTTCCGCCACACCGGCGATCCCGCCCTGCCCCTGCTGTGGTACTTGCGCGACGTGTTGCGGTTGACCGGCTGCAAGTACGCCTGCGACGACAAGAGCTGCGGCGCGTGCAGCGTGCTGGTGGACGGCAAACTGAAACGCGCCTGCGCGCTGGCGATGGTCGACCTCGCGGACAAGGACATCACCACCGTCGAGGGCCTGGCCGGCCCTGACGGCACGCTGCACCCGGTGCAGCAGGCCTGGATCGACGAGGATGCCGTCCTGTGCGGCTACTGCCAATCCGGCCAGATCATGGCCGCCGTCGATCTGCTGGCACGCAAGCCGAAACCGTCCGATGCCGACATCGACGGCATCGGCAACCTGTGCCGCTGCGGCAGCTATCCGCGCATCCGCCGGGCGATCCAGCGGGCGTCGGCGGCCATGCAGGCGAAGTCGAAATGACGCGCGCGCACGACGCCAGTCGCCGGCGCTTCCTCAAGGTATTCGGCACCGCCACCGGCGCGCTCGTGGTGGGCTTGCCTGCGCTCGCGTGGACGCCGGACCAGCTGCTCGGCCAGAACCTGCTCACGCTGAACCCCTACCTGCGCATCGAACCCGACGGCACCACCGTCATCGGCGCACGCGATCCCGAGGTCGGACAGGGCATCCGCACCGCCGAGGCACGCATCATCGCCGAGGAGCTCGACGCCGACTGGAACAAGGTGGTGGTGGCGCCGCTGGACCTCGGCGTCACCGGCGTGGACGGCGAACCGCACTGGACCTACGGGCACCAGATGGCGTCGGGCAGCACCAGTGTCCCCGCCGCATGGAACGATCTGCGCAGCGTCGGCGCGGCAGCGCGTGAACTGTTGCTGCGCGCCGCGGCCGCGCGCTGGAGCGTCAACGCCGCGAACCTGCGCACGGTGCACGGCATGGTGATCGCCAACGACGGCCGCAAGCTCGGCTACGGCGAGCTTGCCGAAGCCGCGGCAAGACTCAAACCGGGGACGAACCCGCCCGCGCCCAAGCCCGCTTCCCAATACACCCTGGTCGGCCAGGACGCGGGCGATGTCGATGCGCGCGACATCGTCACGGGCCGCCAGCCCTTCGCGATCGACGAGTGGTTCGGCGACGTGCTGGTCGCGGTAATCGCGCACTGTCCGTATCCGGACGGCTCGCTCGCGCACCTGGACGACACCGCCGCGCTCAAGCTGGACGGCGTCAAGAAGGTGCTGACGATTCCGCCGCCCGACCCCGCACGTCCGCTCGGCACCCAGCAGCTGGCAGCGGGCGTCGCGGTGTTGGCGCAGGACACCTGGACCGCATTGCAGGGCATCGCGAAACTGGATATCCGCTGGAAACCCGGCGCGCGCGCGGCTGGGGGCGACGATACGCTGGCGCAAGCCGCGGTGGCAACGTTGCAAGGACAACCCGACAAGGCCGTGCGTACCGACGGCGATTTCGCCAACACCGCCAAGCACGCGCGCCACCGTTTCCAGGCCGAGTACCGCATCGCCACCGTCGCGCACGCGGACCTGGAACCGCCCAACGCACTGGTGAAGGTGGACGGCCAACGCGCGCTGATCGTCGCCCCGGTGCAGAATCCGCGCGCCACGTTCGACACCGTGCAGAGGCTGACCGGCCTTCCGCCAGAAAGGATCGACATCAAGCTGCCGCGCGCGGGTGGCGGTTTCGGCCGCTTCCTCGAAACCGGCTACGTGGCCGAGGCGGTGATGCTGGCGAAGGCCACGGGCAAGCCGGTCAAGCTGATGTGGACGCGCGCGGACGCGTTCGCCCAGGACACGTTCCGGCCATTTTCGGTGCACAGGCTGGAAGCCTGCGCCGACCGCAAGGACAAGCTGACCGGCTGGACGCACCGCATCGCCAGCACGTCGCGCCTGGCAGGCCGCGAGCCGCGGACGCGCTGGTGGCTTTCCGAAATGCACCCGGACGACCTGCCTGCGGGGCTGATCGACAACCTGCAGTACGCGTGGTTTTCCCTCGATTCGGCGCTCCCGCGCGGCAGTTACCGCGCGAGTTCACACGCAGCCAATGCGTTCGTGACCGAATGCTTCATCGACGAAGTCGCACATGGCCTGAAACAGGATTCGTTGAAATTGCGCGTTGCGCTGTTGGGCGAACCGCGCAAGCTTTCCTACCGCGGCCACGGCGGCCCGGTACTCGACACCGGGCGCCTGTCATGGGTGCTGCAACTCGCGGCCGACGCGATCGGCTGGGGCAAGCCCCACCCCCACGGCCACGGATTCGGGCTGGCCTGCCACTTCACCTTCGGCGGCTACGTCGCGCATGCGGTGGAAATGTCGATGGAAGGCACGCGCCTCGTGATCCACAACGTGGTCTGCGCCGCGGACCTCGGCCGCGTGGTGAACCCGCTGGGTGCCCGCGCGGCGCTGGTCGGCGCGACGCTGGATGGTTTCTCCACCGCGCTGCGCCAACGCATCACCATCAAGGAGGGCGCCGTCGCGCAGCGCGGCTTCAAGGATTATCCGCTCGCGACGATGGCACAGATGCCGCATGACGTGCAGGTAATCCTCGTGCCTTCGCAGGAAAATCCCACCGGCGCGTTCGACATGGGTTTCCCGTCCGCCGCGCCCGCCCTCGCCAACGCGATCTTCGCGGGCACCACGGTACGCGTGCGGCAGCTGCCGATCTGGCCGGAGTTGATGCGGTTGTTGTGACGCAAATGCAGGGCGGGTCTTGACCCACCCTGCGCGGCGCACGGCGGTCAGTGGGCGGCTTTGTTCACGATGCGAAACCGCGCAAGACCCTGAACGTGCCCGCCGTATCCACTTCGCCTATTGCGAGCAGGCGGCCCGATGGCGCGTGCGCGCGGTAACGCCCCGGGTTGGCGTCCATATGGATCTTGCGACCGTGTGCGACATCGTCGGTGCCGGCTTCGTCGAGTGACAGGACGGGCCAATCGACCAGCCCGGTTTCGACGGGAAGCAAGGTTCGGGCGAGCGCGTCGGCGCCGCCGCGTTCGCGCAACGCCGCAAGCTCGTCCAAGGTGGACATGCGCGGATCGCGGAACGGTTCGATCCACAAGCGTCGCAGCGCGGTCAGGTGTGCGCCGCATCGGAGCGCCTCCCCCAGATCCCGCACGAGACTCCTGACGTAAGTGCCTGATCCGCATTCGACGTGCAAGCGCAAGGTGTCGCCAGCGCGCGCCATCAGGTCGAAGCGAAAGACATCCACCTCGCGCGGCGGCGCTTCGACCGTTTCGCCCCGTCGCGCGCGCTTGTACAAGGGCACGCCACCCTGCTTGAGCGCGGAGTACACAGGCGGAACCTGTGTGGTGCGCCCGGTGAGCTTTGCGAGTTCGCGTTGTATCACGCCATCATCGAACGCAGGCACGCCGCGCTCGACCAGCACCGCGCCATCGCTGTCGCACGTGTCGGTGGTGATGCCGAGCCGGCATTCGGCGGCATACGCCTTGCGCGCACCGAGCAGGTAACCCGCGATCTTGGTGGCTTCGCCGAAACAGATCGGCAACAAGCCTGTCGCCAAAGGATCGAGACTGCCGGTGTGCCCGGCCTTGGCCGCGCCGAACAGGTGCTTGGCCTGTTGCAACACGCGGTTGGACGAGATTCCGGAAGGCTTGTCGAGCAGCAGGATGCCGGTGAGGGCGCGGGATTCAGGGCGGGCCATGACACGACTGGAATGCGCGAAGATTCTTTGCTCGTCATTCCGCCGCAGGCCGGGATGACGACCAGATTATTGCTCTTCCGGGTTCCGAGTCCCGGGCTCCGAGTCCCGCAGGAGCCGTTCGATCCGTTCACCCTTATCGACCGATTCGTCGTACTTGAAGCGCAGTTCTGGCACGCGCCGCATGCGCATTGTGTGCGCAAGCCGGTGGCGGAATTCCTTCGCGAGCGCCTTCAACGCCTTCACGACCTCGGCCGAGCGTTCCGGCTGCAATGCCGTGACCCAGACCGTGGCGACGTCCAGCTCGCGGCTGGTTTCCACGTCCACCACGCTGGCCTGCGGCAACGCGTGGTCGCGCACGGCTGCGTGCACCAGCGCGCCGACTTCACGGCGAAGCTCGGCGTTGACGCGATCGGTGCGGTGGAAGGAGCGTTGGGGCATACAAGGCCAATCAACAAGGCGGGCAGTTTCCTTCTCCCTCCGGGGGAAGGTGCCCCGGAGGGGCGGATGAGGGTTCGGTACATGTGCGGAACTCCAGCGACAAGGCAATTCCGAACCCTCACCCCGGCGCAACGTGCCCGCGCGCGGCGCCCCTCCCGGAGGGAGAGGGGTTCAACATCACAACGTGCGCGCAACCTCGATGCGCTCGAAGCATTCGATGCGGTCGCCCGGCTTGACGTCGTTGTACTGCTTGACGCCGATGCCGCACTCGCTGCCGTTCTTCACTTCGTCGACGTTTTCCTTGAAGTGGCGCAGCGATTCCAGCTCGCCCTCGAAAACCACCACGTCGTCGCGCAGCACGCGGATCGGCTTGTGCCGCTTGACCGAACCCTCGATCACCATGCAGCCGGCGATCGCACCGAACTTGGAGGAGCGGAACACATCGCGGACTTCGGCGGTGCCGATGATTTCCTCGCGCACTTCCACGCCCATCAGGCCGGAGGCCGCCTGTTTCACCTGGTCGATCACGTCGTAGATGATCGAGAAGTAGCGCAGGTCCACGCCGTTCTGCTCGATGATCCGGCGCGCCGATGCATCCGCGCGCACGTTGAAGCCGATCACCAGCGCCTTCGAGGCCGAAGCCAGCGTGGCGTCGGATTCGGTGATGCCGCCGACGCCGGACGCGATCACGTTGACCTTCACCAGCTCGTTGCTGATCGCCGACAGCGACTCACGCAGCGCCTCGGCCGAGCCCTGGACGTCGGCCTTGATGAGGATGTTGAGGGTCTGCTGGCCCTCGCCCTTGCCCATCATCGCCATCACGTCTTCGAGCGTGTTGGTGCGCGTGACCAGGCGCTTCTCGCGGCGCCGGGCTTCGCGCTCGGACACCACGTTGCGCGCCAGCTTCTCGTCCGCGACCACCACGAATTCGTCGCCCGCTTCCGGCACGCCCGACAGACCCAGCATCTGCACCGGAATCGACGGACCTGCGCCCTCGACCTGTTTCCCGGTTTCGTCGAACAGCGCGCGCACGCGGCCGTATTCGACGCCGCAAACGACGTAGTCGCCGCGTTTCAGCAAGCCCTGCTGCACCAGCACCGTCGCGACCGGACCACGGCCCTTGTCGAGGCTGGATTCGATCACCACGCCGGACGCGCGCCCCTCGGGAACCGCCTTCAGTTCCATCACCTCGGCCTGCAGGCCGATCGCTTCGAGCAGCGCATCGACGCCGTCGCCGGTCTTCGCGGATACGGGCACGAACTGCGTGTCGCCGCCCCAATCCTCCGGGATGACTTCGTGTTGTGCCAGCCCTTGGCGGACGTTGTCCGGGTTGGCTTCCGGCTTGTCCATCTTGTTGACCGCGACGATCAGCGGCACCTTGGCCGCGCGTGCGTGCTGGATCGCCTCGACCGTCTGCGGCATCACGCCATCGTCGGCCGCGACCACCAGCACCACGATGTCGGTGGACTGCGCGCCGCGCGCGCGCATCGAGGTGAACGCCGCGTGGCCGGGCGTGTCGAGGAAGGTGATGACGCCCTTGGGCGTTTCGACGTGGTACGCGCCGATGTGCTGGGTGATGCCACCGGCTTCGCCCGACGCCACTTTCGTGCGGCGGATGGTGTCGAGCAGGGACGTCTTGCCGTGGTCCACATGGCCCATGATGGTCACGACCGGCGGACGCGGCGCCTTCTCGCCCTCGGCTGCATCGGTGGTGACGTGCGCGGCGAGCTCGGTTTCGGCCGTCTTTTCTGCCGCATCCACGGCCTTGTGGCCCAGTTCCTCGACCACCAGCGCGGCGGTGTCGTGGTCGATGGTCTGGTTGATGGTCACCATGGTGCCCATCTTGAACAGTGCCTTGACCACTTCCGAGCCCTTCACGGCCATCTTCTGCGCAAGGTCGGCAACCACGATGGTTTCGCCGATCGGGATTTCGCGCATCTGCGGCGCGACCGGCTTGGAAAACCCGTGCTGGCCGGTGATGTCCGACAGGTCGACGCGCGGCTTGGCGCGTTTCCTGGTGGAACGGCGCGCGCGCTCCGCATCCGTGAGATGCAGTTCGCCACCGGCATGGCGCGCCGGACCCTCGTCCTCGTCATCACGCATGCGATGCGACCCGCGCGTGCGTTTGCCCTTGTGCGCGGCTGCATCCTTGTTCTCGCGTGCCGGCGGCTTCGGTGCCTCGTGCCGGCGCACGTGCGCGGAGGCCGGCTCGGCGGCCTCGCCGTCCGCGGCTTGTTCGGCGGCACGCAGGGCCACCGCTTCGGCTTCCGCCCGCGCGCGCTCTTCCTCGATGCGCTTGCGTTCGGCCTCGGCGGCCTCGAGCTTCTGCTGTTCTTCGCGCCGCCGGCGATCCTGCTCGGCCAGCTCGGCCAACTCGCGCTCGTGCTGTTCGCGCGACACCTCGAGCTTGCGCAGCGCGTCCTCGCGCTCGCTGTCCACCACGGTGTCCACGGGGGCGGCGGTGCGCTTGACATACGTGCGGCGCGCGCGCACCTCGACGTTGACCGTCTTGGCGCTGGCCCCGCGGCCACCGGCCACGGTGATTTCGCTGACCTTGCGGCGCTTCAAGGTGATCTGCTTCGGCGTGGCGGCGGCGGCGGATTCCTGCTTGCCATGGTTGCGGCGCAGGAAATCGAGGAGCTTGGTCTTCTCGCGGTTGCTGATGACCTGGTCCGGGCCTTCGAATTGCATGCCGGCATCGGCGAGTTGCGCGAGGAGCTTGTCCTCGGGCGTGCC
>DATEKI010000259.1:0-7286 GCA_035277545.1 Rhodanobacteraceae bacterium
GGTGATGGCGGTGGCGGCGGTGGGCTCATCGGAGGCGTTGGCGTCGGGGATTTGACCATGCCGCTTCCGCCGCCCCCCCCGCAGGCAGTCAGATAAATGGGCGCGGTGGCGACGATCGCTGCGGCGATGGCCAACGCGAGTGCGCTCTTGTGACTACGGTTCATGGACAGCCCCCTGTTGATCGACGCCCTGGCTTACACGTCCGGGCAGCCCGGTTTGTCCGCCGCGTCAAACCCATCCTAGTTCCGCGAAGCCAGACCCGCAACGCTCGGCGACTGGACGAAAACGAGCCCGCCTGACGGGGACCCGCGCCGCTTCAGAACATGTGCCGTTCGATCCCGAGGTGCGCCATGATCTTGGAACCGATTTCCTCGATCGAGGTGTGCGTGGTGTTGAGCGAGGGAATGTTCTCGTTGCGGAAAATGCGGTCCGCGATCACGAGTTCGCGCTTGCAGCGGTCGAGCTTGGCGTAGGCGCTGCCGGGCCGGCGCGCCTCGCGCACCTGGGCCAATCGTATTGGATCGATGGTGAGGCCGTACAGGCGATTGCGGCAGCCATCCAGTCGCTTGGGCAGGTAGTCGCGCTCCAGATCCTCGTCGGTCAACGGATAGTTGGCCGCCTTCACGCCGTAATGCAGCGCCATGTACAGGCAGGTCGGCGTCTTGCCTACGCGCGACACGCCCACCAGCACCACGTCGGCCTGGCTGTAATCAACGTCGATGCCGTCGTCGTGCGCAAGCGCGTAGTTGGTGGCGTTGATGCGCGCCTCGTACTGGTTGAAATCCACCAGTCCGTGCGCACGGTTGACGGCGCCGGAGCGGCGGGTTCCAAGCTCCAGTTCCAGCGTGCCCACGAACGGCGCCATGACATCGACCATCAACGCGCCCGATTCCGCGATGATTTCGCACAATTGCGGATCGACCACCGTGTTGACCACGATCGGCCGTTCGGCGTTCTGCGCGTACACGGTCTTGATGCGCAGCGCAGCGGCGCGCGCCTTGTCGGCCGTGTCGACGAACGCGATGCGGTGACCGTCGAATTGCACACCCTCGAACTGCGCGAGGATGGAATTGCCGATGGTCTCGGCGGTGATGCCGGTGGAATCGGAAACGAAGAACACCGTCCTGCGGCCGTTGCCGTTCAAAGCCATCTCCCGTGCGACGCGGAAGCCGAGTGTATCCGCGCCAAACGCGTGGCGCGGCTTGGCTTGTCTCGGGCCCGGATGCCCGCGAAAATAGGCGGTTTGAGGGCCTTGCGCCCAACGCATGGAGATCGTCGTGACCGAACTCGTCCTGTGGCTGGATCAACTGCGCATGAGCGACCTTGCCAAGGTCGGCGGCAAGAACGCTTCGCTGGGCGAGATGATCGGCAACCTCGCCAAGCTTGGTGTGTCGGTGCCGGGCGGATTCGCGACCACCGCAGATGCGTTTCGCGAGTATCTGGAAAAGAGCGGCCTCGCCGACAGGATCCAGAAGCGTCTTGCTTCACTCGATGTCGAGGACGTCAATGCATTGACCGCAGCCGGCAAGGAAATCCGAGGCTGGATCGTGGACACGAAATTGCCGGATGCGCTGGAACAAGCCATCCGCGATGCCTACAAGAAGCTCTGTGACGAAGTGGCTGTTGTGGAAAGTGCAGGCCATGGACGGCCGACTTTTGATTCTCGCGATCAGGGACGATCGCATGAAATACCGGTCGCGGTGCGTTCGTCCGCCACCGCCGAAGACTTGCCCGACGCTTCGTTCGCCGGCCAGCAGGAAACTTATCTGAACGTCACCGGCATCGAGGACGTGCTGCACAAGGTCAAGGAAGTTTTCGCGTCGCTGTACAACGACCGCGCCATCGCCTACCGCGTGCACCAGGGCTTCAAGCACGAGGAAGTGTTCCTTTCGGCCGGCGTGCAATTGATGGTGCGCTCGGACATCGGCGCTTCGGGCGTGCTGTTCACGCTCGACACCGAATCCGGTTTCCGCGATGTGGTGTTCGTCACCGCCAGCTACGGCCTGGGCGAGATGGTCGTGCAGGGCGCGGTGAACCCCGACGAGTTCTACGTGTTCAAGCCGACATTGCGTGCCGGCAAGCACGCGGTGCTGCGCCGAAACCTCGGCGCCAAGCAGCAGCGCATGGTGTATTCCGACAAGCCGGGCGAACGCGTGCGGATCGAAGCGACGCCGGACGACCTGCGCCGCAAGTTCTGCATCAGCGACGCCGACGTCGAATCATTGGCAAAGCAGGCGCTGATCATCGAGGAACACTACCAGCGCCCGATGGACATCGAATGGGCGAAGGATGGCGCCACCGGCAAGCTCTACATCGTGCAGGCCCGTCCGGAAACGGTGAAGTCGCGCGCGCACGCGACCCAACTCGAACGCTTCCAGTTGAACGAAAAGGGCAAGGTGCTGGCCGAAGGTCGTTCGATCGGCCAGAAGATCGGCGCCGGCACCGCGCGCGTGATCAAATCGCTGGACCGCATGAGCGAATTCAAGGAAGGCGACGTGCTGGTTGCCGACATGACCGACCCGGACTGGGAACCGATCATGAAGAAGGCCGCGGCGATCGTCACCAATCGCGGCGGACGCACCTGCCACGCGGCGATCATCGCGCGCGAACTGGGCGTGCCGGCCGTGGTCGGCACCGGCGACGCGCTGCAGAAAATCCCGGACGGCCACGCCGTCACCGTGTCGTGCGCCGAGGGCGACACCGGTTTCATCTACGACGGCAAGCTCGCGTTCGAGCGCATCACCACCGACCTCGGCGACATGCCGAAGGCGCCGCTGAAGATCATGATGAACGTCGCGAATCCCGAGCGCGCATTCGACTTCGGGATGTTGCCGAACCAAGGAATTGGTTTGGCGCGCCTGGAAATGATCATCGCCAGCCACATCGGCGTGCACCCGAAAGCGTTGCTGCAATACGACCAGCAGGATGCGGAAACGAAGAAGAAGATCGACGAGCGCATCGCAGGATACTCAGGCCCGGTCGATTTCTACGTCGATCGCCTGGCCGAGGGCATCGCCACGATCGCGGCGTCGGTGTATCCGAAGACCGTGATCGTGCGCATGTCGGATTTCAAATCCAACGAATACGCCAACCTGCTCGGTGGCGGCAAGTTCGAACCGCACGAGGAAAACCCGATGATCGGGTTCCGTGGCGCCTCGCGCTATGTGGACGATTCGTTCGCGGAAGCGTTCGGCCTGGAATGCAAGGCGGTCAAGAAAGTGCGCGAGGCGATGGGCCTCGACAACGTGTGGGTGATGATTCCGTTCATCCGCACGCTCGAGGAAGGCCGCAAGGTCATCGAGGTGCTGAAGGCGAACGGGCTGAAGCAAGGCGAAAGCATCGGCGGGAATGAAGCCCTCAAGGTCATCATGATGTGCGAGGTGCCGTCGAACGCGTTGCTCGCCGACGAATTCCTCGACATCTTCGATGGTTTCTCGATCGGCTCGAACGACCTGACGCAGTTGACGCTGGGGCTCGACCGCGATTCCTCGATCGTGGCTTCGCTGTTCGACGAGCGCAATCCGGCGGTCAAGAAACTGCTGTCGATGGCGATCAAGACCGCGCGCGCCAAGGGCAAGTACGTCGGCATCTGCGGACAGGGTCCGTCCGACCACGCCGACCTCGCCGAGTGGCTCATGGACCAGGGCATCGAATCGGTCTCGCTGAACCCCGACACGGTGGTCGATACCTGGTTGCGCCTGGCGAAGCACAAGGGCTGAGTCCCGCAAAATTCCGGTATATTCGGTCGCTGCGGTCCAAGGGGGAACGGATATGCCGATGCGAGCCAAGGGGCCCGGCGCGGGCTGGTCGTGGTTGATGGGCGGCTTCACCGTTGCGAAGCGCGAGCCCGGGAAAATCCTGGGCGCATCCGCGCTGTTTGCGTTGTGCGCGGTTGTCCTGGTCGCCATCCAGATGTTCATGCAGCTGGTGGCGAAACCGCAAGGCGGTGCCATGATCGCCATGCTCCTGGCCATCATGCTTGTCAGCGGCGTCGTGTACCCGGTCCTCATGGGCGGCTTCATGCGCGTGATCGACGCGGACCGGAATGCACGACCGGTGCGCGCGTCACTGCTGTTCGATCCATTCCGGAACGGAGGAGGAGGCGGCCGCCTCGCGCTCTTCGGGCTGTGCTTGCTGCTTGTCTACGTGGCGTTCCTCGCCGTGCTGCTGTCGACGCTGGGGCACGGGCTGCTGGCGTGGTACCTGCAACTCCTCCACCAGCAGGCCCTCGGCGCGATGGGTTCGCTGCCGCCGCTTCCCGATGGGGCCAGCGTCGCGCTGGCGCTGCTGACCGTGTTCTTCCTCTTTTATTCGTGCACGATTGCCATTGGCGTGGGCCAGGTCGCCTTGCGCGGCCGATCGCCCCTGCCGGCATTGCGCGATGGCGTCGCGGGCGCCTTCAAGAACGCCTTGCCATTGCTGGTTCTCACCGCATGCGGGCTGCTGGCGATGGTCGTGCTGGCCATCGCGTTCGGCATCGTCGTGGCGATCCTGTTGCTGCTGGGCATGCTCGTCGGCCGCGTGGTCGGCATCGCACTCATGGTCCTGTGCTACATCGTCCTTGTGGTACTCATGTACGCCTTCATGATGGGCGTGAACTACGCGATCTGGCGCGACGTGGCCGGCGACGCACGTGGCGATGCGACGCAATCCGCGCTGCCCGTCGCGGAACAGTGACCGGCAGCGGGCTTCCGGCGCCTGATGCCGCATCGGTATCGTTGATCGCGGCCAGCGCCGGCGGAGGCTGGTCGCGGCTTGCCGGAACGCGCGGTTCAGCGTCGGCGCGGCACACTTCGGCACAGCGCCAAGTGAGCCGAGGAGACGCCATGAAAATCGCCGTCGCCGCCATCATGGTTTTCACGCTGGCCGCGTGTTCGCGGACGCCGTCCGATGGAACGAGCCTGGCTTCCGCCACCGCGCAGGCTGCGGGGGCGCCAGCGAGCGAAGCGGAAGCGCCCACGTCCGGCGCTTCCGCACTGTTGCCCGCCAGCACCGCGACCGCGCCTGCCGCCGATCCTGCCTTGGTACTCACGCAATACCACTGGCAACTCGTGGGCGCGGTGGATGGTTCGGGGCGCCGCATCGATGCATTGTTCGCACCTGCACGGCTGCCCCTCCAGCTCGATTTCGACGCGCACGACGTTTCCGTCGGCAACACCTGCAACCGCATGCACGGCAGCTATTCCATCGCGGGCGGCAAGCTGACCCTGGGAACCCTCGCCTCCACGCTGATGGCTTGCAACGATCCCGCGCTGACGAAGCTGGATTCGGCCGTCGGCAAATATCTGCAAGGCACCTTCACGCTCGCGCTGGATGTCCACGGCACGCAGCCGCGGCTCACGTTGTCCGGCACCGACGGCGACAAACTGGCGTTCACCGGCACGCCGGGGGATACGAAGCCTCGATCCGGGTGACGGGGAGTGCGCGTGCACAAGACGCGCGCGGAATGACTCCCGGCACGTCGAATTTCGCGTGATGCATGCCACAATGCGGCAGTTTCCATTACGCGCGGGGATGCTGATGCATACTCGATGGTTGCTGTGGCTGGCCTTCATCGCGGCACCATCCCTGGCGGCCGCCCCACCGGCGCCTGCGCCGCTGCAGGGGCTGGATGCCTACGTGCAACAAACGATGCGCGACTGGCACGTGCCCGGCCTCGCCGTCGTCGTGGTGAAGGATGGCAAGGTGGTGCTGGCGCGCGGCTACGGGGTGCGCGAACTGGGCAAGCCCGGCAAGGTAGATGCCGACACGTTGTTTGATATCGGCTCCAACTCCAAGGCTTTCACCGTCGCGGCACTGGGCACGCTGGTTTCGGCGGGCAAACTGAAGTGGGATACGCCGGTTGTCGATGAACTGAAGGACTTCAAGCTGGAAAGCCCGTACGTCACGCAGAACGTAACGCTGCGCGACCTGCTGACGCACCGCACCGGTTATTGCGATCCTGGCGCCGCGTGGTACACCAGCGATGCGGACGACATCATCCAGCGGATGCGCTGGCAGAAACCGGAATACGGCTTCCGCACCACGTTCTGCTACAACAACGTGCAATACCTCGCCGCCAGCCGCTTCATTCCCGAGCTGACCGGCCAGAGCTGGAACGACTACGTCGCGCAGCATCTCTTTCAGCCGCTCGGCATGGCACGCACCGTCAGCACCGACGCTGCTGTCGCGGCTTCGACCGATGTCGCAACACCACACGGCATGGTCGACAAGAAATCCGCGGTGCTGCACCGCTACTGGCCCCACAACATGGACGTGTTCGCGGCGGTGGGCGGCATCTGGTCCAGCGCCAACGACATGGGCCACTGGCTGCAGATGCTGCTTGCGGACGGCAAGTACGATGGCAAGCAGGTGCTCGACGCCAAGGTCCTCGCGGCGATGGAAACGCCACTGATGCTGATCCAGGGCGGCACCGGCGTCGGCGACGAGATCCGCGCGTGGATGCCTGGCGGCATGTTCTACACGTACGGCATGGGCCTGTTCGTGCAGGACGATGGCGGCCACAAGATCGTGTGGCACGCCGGCGACATCGACGGCATGGCTTCGGCGCTGGTGCTCGTTCCCGAAAACCATCTCGGCATCGCGGTGATGTCGAACATGGACCACGCCGACGCGCGCTTCGCGATCGTCGCGCACGTGCTGCAGGACATGCTCAGCTTGCCGCAGCACGATCTCGAACCTGCCCTGCTCGCGCAGGCCAAAAAGGAACAGGCCGAATCCGACGCGATGGAAAAGAAATTCGCGGACACGCGCGTGGTGAGCGCCAAGCCCCCGCTGCCGCTGGCCGATTACGCCGGCACGTATTCGGACAAACCGGATGGCGACGCGCACGTCGCGCTCGAACACGGACGGCTGGTGCTGCACCTCGGCAACCCGGATTTCACCGGCGACCTCGTGCCGTGGCATGACAACACCTTCCGTGTGACCTGGCGCTACCGGTTCTACGGCGACGACTACGCCACCTTCGACGTGGACGCGTTGCGCCATCCCGCAAAGTTGACGCTCGCGGGCATGGGGCTGCACTACGAACGCGAGAAGGCCTCCAGAGACAAGCCGAACCGATGAGCACGCCACGACGAACGTTCAACCGCTCCGACACCATCGTGATCGGCGGTGGCGGCCTGCTGATCGTCGCGGCGGGCGTTACGCGTTTCACGAATGCCGGTGCCGTGCCGGCGTTCCTGTGCTCCGGCCTCGCGGTCGCGCTGCTCGCCGCGCTGGTCGGGCGTTCGGTGGAACAGCTTGGCGACCGTTTCGGCGCGGGCGCGACCGGCGTGCTGCAATCC
>DATEKI010000260.1:0-13284 GCA_035277545.1 Rhodanobacteraceae bacterium
GCCGCCGAGGCCGCGAACGCGATGGAGTTCATCCGCGAACTGCCCCGTGGCATCCACAGCCGGGTGGGCGAGGGCGGCACGTTGTTGTCCGGTGGCCAGCGCCAGCGCATCGCGGTCGCGCGCGCGCTGCTGAAGGATGCGCCCATCCTGGTGCTGGACGAAGCCACCAGCGCGCTGGATACCGAATCCGAGCGCCTGATCCAGGATGCCTTGTCGCGCCTGATGAAGAACCGCACCACGCTGGTGATCGCGCATCGTCTGTCCACCGTCGAGCACGCGGACCAGATCGTGGTGCTGGACCAGGGTCATGTGGTCGAGCGCGGTACCCACGGCGAATTGCTGGCGCGAGGCGGCAAGTATGCCGCGTTGTACCACCTGCAATTCCGCGATGCGGCGACGGCCGCGGCCTGAGCACCGGCGCCGCCGTGGCCATCGCGGAAGATCTGCAAAGCTGCTGGTACGGAGATCGTGCACCGCCGTGGTGGACGCGGCCGTTGGCCGTGTTGTACGGCGGCGTGACCGCGCTGCGCCGGGGGATGTATCGCCACGGCTGGTTGCGCAGCAAGCAGCTGCCCGTTCCGGTGATCGTCGTCGGCAACATCATTGCGGGCGGCGCGGGCAAGACACCGCTGGCCATCGCACTCGTGGAAGCGTTGCGCGCACGCGGCTTCAAGCCGGGCGTGGTCAGTCGCGGCTACGGCGGCTCGGCGCACGCGCCGATGCTGCTGGATGCGCAACCTGATCCCGCCAAGGTGGGCGACGAGCCGGCACTGATCCGGATGCGCACCTGCGCGCCGCTCGCGATCGGCGCAAAGCGTGTCGAGGCCGCACGGCTGCTGTTGCGCGAACACGTGGATGTCATCATCGCCGATGATGGCCTGCAGCACTACGCGCTCGCGCGCGACGTGGAAATTTGCGTGATCGACGGCGTGCGCCGTTCCGGCAACGGGCGCCTGTTGCCGGCCGGGCCATTGCGCGAACCCGCATCGCGCTTGCGGGAAGTCGATTTCGTCGTATGCAATGGCGGCGTTGCGTACGGCGGTGAAGTCGCGATGCAGCTTGAGCTTTCGAACGCCGTTGCGGTCGCCGAGCCCGCACGCATGTTGCCGTTGATGGCATTCTCCGGAAAACGCGTGCACGCGATCGCCGGCATCGGCCATCCGCCACGCTTCTTCGATGCGCTGCGCGCGTTCGATATCGAAGCGATCGAGCGTGCGTTTCCCGATCATCACCGTTACACGCCGGCCGATCTCGACTTCGGCGACGGGCTGCCGCTGCTGATGACGGAGAAGGACGCCGTGAAATGCCGCGCATTCGCGATGGAGAATGCCTGGGCGGTTCCGGTGACGGCCGAATTGCCGGCGTCGTTTTTCGACGCGGTGGCGGCACGCCTGAAGCATGTGGCCGGTCCCCGGCCCCGGTAACGCAATGCCTCGACCCCGATGCGAACGTCGGCGCGCCAACCCGCCCCGGCGAGGAGTAGCATGTCGGGTTGCAGTTGACGCGTCCACCCCGGGAGGTCCTGCATGTCCAAGACAGTCCACTTGAAGGTCAACGGCCGATCGCACGACGCCACCGTCGAGCCCGGTACCCGATTGCTCTACGTGTTGCGGGACAACCTTGGGCTGCGCGGACCGAAGTTCGGCTGCGGCTTGTCGCAATGCGGTGCGTGTACGGTCCACCTGGACGGCGAGGCGGTCCGCTCGTGCATCCTGCCGGTCGAGGCGGCGGAAGGCCACGCCGTCACCACGCTCGAAGGGCTCGGCACGGTCGAACATCCCGATCCGCTGCAGCAGGCGTTCATCGACGAGCAGGCGGTGCAGTGCGGCTACTGCATCAACGGCATGATCATGACCGCCAAGGCGCTGCTGAAGAAGAACGCCCACCCGACGCGCGACGAGATCAAACAGGCGCTGGATGGCAACCTGTGCCGCTGCGGCACGCACATGCGCATCGTCCGCGCGATCGAGCGTGCCGCCAAGGCGGGAGCACTCGCATGAATACGCGACGCAGCGGCATCATCGAATTCGCCGGACTCTCCGACCTCGGCGCCAGCCGCCGCGCATTCCTCAAGACTTCCGGCGGCCTGGTGCTGGGCTTCAGCCTGCTGGGACCGGCTGCCGCGCTGGCGGCGATGCGCGAGCTGCCGCTGGATACCAGCGTCGCCGCGATGAAGGGCGACGGGGCATTCCCGGCAGTCGACCCGGCGAAGCTGGACGCCTGGATCGCGATCCATCCGGACAACACCGCCACGCTGTTCACCGGCAAGGTGGAGCAGGGCAACGGCGCACCGAACGCGCTGCTGCAGATCGCCGCGGACGAACTGGACTTTCCCTACGAGCATTTTTATCTCGTGATGGGTTCGACCACGGAAACGGTCGACCAGGGACCCTCCTACGGCAGCATGGCGGTGCGTTACGCGGGGCCGCAGATCCAGCACGCCGCCGCCGCGGGCCGCCAGGTGTTGCTCGACATGGCGAGCAAGCATTTCGGTGTGCCGGTGGACAAGCTGACGGCGGCCGCGGGCGTCATCACGGTCGCGGGCGCGGCGGGCAAGTCCATCACCTACGGCAAGCTCGTCGACGGCAAGCGTCTCGACGTGACCATCGGCGCCAGCGGCAAGACGTTCGACATGAAAGTGGCGCCCAATGCCAAACTCAAGGATCCGTCGAAGTACACCGTGATCGGGAAGTCCGTGCTGCGCAAGGACATCCCCGGCAAGACGACGGGCGAATTCACCTATATGCAGGACGTGAAGGTACCCGGCATGCTGCACGGCCGCGTGGTGCGCCCGTACGGCATCGAATCGCAACTGTTGTCGGTCGATGAAGCCGGCCTCAAGGGCATTCCCGGCTTCGTCCGGATCGTGCGCGAGAAAAATTTCCTCGGTGTGCTGGCGGAAACCGAATGGGGCGCGATCCAGGCCGCGCAGCGGCTGGGCTCCAAACTCCACCGCAAGGGGCCGGACGATGGTCTCGCGAAGTGGTCCAATTGGAACGGTCTGGCCGCGACCGACGAGGTCTGGGACGCGGTGCGCAAGGCACCGGGCAAGCCGGAATCGGTGGCCAAACACGGCGACGTGGACACCGCGCTCAAATCCGCTGCGCGCACTCTCAAGGCCACGTACCTCACGCCGTTCGAGACACACGGTTCGATCGGCCCCGAATGTGCGATCGCGGATGTAAGCAAGGACAAGGCCATCGTCTGGGGCGGCACGCAGATGCCGCACCAGGCACAGCGCGACCTGGCCGAACTGTTGGGATTGCCGGTCGACAAGGTCGAAGTGCGCTGGGTCGAGGCCGCGGGGCAGTACGGACGCAACGGCCTGGAACACGTGATGGCGGACGCCGCGATCATGTCGCGCGTCGCGGGACGGCCGGTGCGGGTGCAGTGGATGCGCTGGGATTCGCACGGCTGGGACCCGAAGGAACCGGCCATCGTGCAGGATTTGGAGGGTGCGCTGGATGCACACGGCAACGTCGCGGCCTGGCGCCACCACATGTGGGTGCCGACCCTGTCCGACACCCGCCTGTTGCCATCGGAGTTGATCGGCAAGCCGGTCGGCAAACAGAACCTCGGCAGCGCCGCGATCGGCTACGAGTACACCTTCGACAACGCGGACGTGTCCTCGCACAACGAGAGCCGCGTCGGCGTGATCACCGCGTGGATGCGTGCGCCGGGACAGTACGAAACCACCTTCGCGATGGAGGCCTTCATCGACGAAATGGCCGCGGCGGCGAAGCAGGACCCGCTGGAATTCCGCCTCAAGTACCTGAAGCAACCGCGCACCATCGGGGTGCTGAAGGCCGCCGCAAAACGCTATGGCTGGCAGCCGCGCGTGGCGTTCAGCGCCGGCAGGCAGAGCGGCCGCAAGGCCAAGGGCCGCGGCATCGCTTGGGTCAATCGCGACGACAGCCTGGTGGCGACCATCGCCGACGTCGAAGTCGACCAGCAAACCGGCGAAATCCGCGTCGTGCGCGTGGTCGTCGCGCACGACAACGGCCTGGTCATCAGCCCGGACGGCATGCGCAACCAGATCGAGGGCAACGTCATCCAGTCGATGAGCCGCACGCTGCACGAGGAAATCACCTTCGACCACGCGCACGTCACCAGCCGCGACTGGGCGGGCTATCCGATCCTGCGTTTCCACGAGATCCCCGACAGCATCGACATCGTGCTGGTGAACAACAGTCCGGAATTCAAGTCCACCGGCGGCGGCGAGCCTTCGACCTGTCCGACCGCGGCGGTCATCAGCAACGCCGTCTATGACGCGGTCGGCGTACGCCTGCGCCAGAAACCGTTCCGGCCGGAACGCGTCAAGGCGGCCATGGCGGCGGTGTAGTGGCCGGCCTTTGGCACGGGAGGGATTCGCGCTGAGCCCGGCACACGAGTTGTCCACGCTGGTTGGCGCGATGCGCGATGCCGCGCGTGATGGTCAGCCTTCTGCGCTGGCGACGATCACCGCGACCCGCGGTGCCACGTTCCGGCGGGCAGGTGCGCGCATGCTGGTGCACGGCGACGGCCGGGCGGTCTGCGAATTGTCCGGCGGCTGTCCGCAACGCGACATCGTGCAGCGTGCGCGGCGCGTGATCGCCGACGGACGCCCGGAACTCGCACGCTACAACGCGGACATGGGCCTGGACCTGCTGCTGGAGATGGGCTGCGGCGGCGAACTGGACGTGCTGATCGAGCCGCTGGCCCAATCACGCGCCGGTGTTTTTTTCGATGCGCTCGCGAAGCGCCTCGAACGCAGGCGCAGCGTTGCCGCGGCAACCCTGTTCGCGCTGGATGGCGAGGTCGTGCCGCCGCGCCGCGCGCTGTGGTGCGACGGTGAGTGGTGCCTGGATGATCTGGGCGACGATGGTCTGCGCGATGCCGTGCAGCGGGCGATTGCAGAGAACTATCCATCGCGCGCCGTGGCATTGCGCCTGCCCATGGGCGATCGCGCAGCGGACGTCCTGGTCGAACGCATCGAGCCCCCGCACGCACTGGTCGCGATCGGCGCCAACGTGACCGCCGGCGCGCTGCTCGCGGCCGGCCACGCGCTGGGCTGGCGCACGGCGCTGGTCGATTCCAATCCCGAACACCTGCACGAGGTGGCGCTGCCGCCCGGTGCGCGCGCCGTACGCGCGACGCCGCAAACGCTGCATGAAGCAATCGCGTTTGATGCCCACACCTCGGTGGTGGTGATGACGCACAGCCTTGCGCAGGACCTTGCCTGGCTTGCCGCCTTGCGCGGCGTACCCGTCGCTTACCTGGGTGCGATCGGTTCGCGCGAACGCACTTCGCACATGACGCATGACCTGTCGCCACCGATCGCAGGCTTGCACGCCCCCGCAGGGCTCGACATCGGCTCGGAAACACCAGCGGAAATCGCGTTGGCGATCGCCGCGGAAATCACCGCGGTCACCAACGGCCGCGGTGGCGGTTCGTTGCGCGACAACAGCAATGCGCTGCATCCATGAGTGCGCCAGTCGCCAGTGCGCCGGTGCCGATCGTCCTGCTCGCGGCTGGCGCGGGCGAACGCTACGGCGGCGTCAAGCAGTTGGCGCTGATCGATGGCGAACCCATGCTGCGGCGCGTCGCGCGCATACTGCTCGAAATCAGCGGGCCTGTCATCGTCGTCACTGGTGCGCATGCGGCGCAGGTCGAAACCGCACTCGCTGGCTTGCCGGTGCGCATCGAACGCCATTCCGGCTGGACCGACGGCATGGGGAGTTCGCTCGCGGCCGGTGTTCGTCGCGCGATCATGGATTGCTCCGACGCGACCGGCGTGCTGATATGCCTCGCCGACCAGCCGCTGCTGGACCTGGCCATGCTTCGGCAGATGCTGGCACGCCATGCCGTGGCGGCCGGTTCGATCCTCGCCACCTCGCTGCGCGGCATCGACGGTCCGCCGGTGCTGTTTCCGCGCGATTGCCTCGAGGCATTGGCGAACTGGTCTGGCACCCGCGGTGCCCGCGAATTGCTCGAACGCGAAGCCCACCGCGTCGAGCGCTTCACCGCCGCCAGCATGGCCGATGTCGATACGCCCGCGGATCTCGAGCGAGCGCGCGGGATGCTGGCCCTGCATCGAAATACCCGGTCGTAAAACGCCTCCGTGCGGCCAGCGAACGTCGTGCACGTCGCATGCATCGCGAACGCGTCCCTCAGGCGTTCCCTTGCGAATGCCCCGATTCCAGGCCCGGGTCCTGCAACGTGCCGGGACCGCGCCTGAGCAGCAGGGCCAGGAAAGGCGGCGCGATGATGGAAGTGAGCAGGCTCATCGCGATGATGACCGCGTAAAGCGTGTCGCCGAACACGCCTGCCGACAAGCCCAATGCCGCGACAACGATGCCGACTTCGCCGCGCGGGATCATGCCCACGCCCACGATCAAGGCGCTGCGCGGGCCCAGCCGCAGCGCACCCAGCCAGCCGCCCACGAGTTTTGTCGCGACGGCCAGCAGCGTGGCGACCAGCAGCAGCCACAGCGCTTCGCCACCGGCGAGTCTTGCGAGGTCCACTTTCGCGCCGGTCAGCACGAAGAAGAACGGCGTGAGCAGCGCGAGCAGCGGTTGCATCTGTTCTTCCAATTGCACGCGTTGCCGTGTTTCGGACGCAATCATGCCCGCGAGGAACGCGCCGATGATCGCGGCCAGGCCGAACCGGGTCGCGAGCCAGGCGAGTCCGAGGCAAAGCACAAGCACTACCAGCAACGGCGACATCGGGTTGCGCGTGTGTTCCAGCCACTTCGACCCGCGCCGCATCACCAGCGTGCCCAGCCAGCCGACGACCAGCACGAAACCCACCGCTTCCCCGGCGACCGCCAGCAGGCTCCCGACCCGCAACGAGCCACCGGCCTGGATCGCCACCACCACGCCCAGCAACAACATCGCGAGGATGTCATCGATCACCGCGGCGCCCAGGATCACGCGGCTCTCGGTGCGGCGCAGTGCGCCCATCTGTTTCAACACCGCCGCGGTGATGCCGGCCGACGTCGCCACGAATGCCGCGGCGACGAACAGCGAGCGCGGCCAGTCGGGACCGATCGAATGTGCCCACAACGTGCCGCACACGAACGGGATGATCACGCCGATCACGCCGACGGCGAGGGCGCTTCCGCCCACGCGTTTCACGTCTTCGAGACGGGTTTCGAGGCCGACTGCGAACAGCAGCAGCACGACGCCGATTTCCGACAATACTTCCAGCGGTTCGCTCGGCGTGATCCAGCCGAGTACCGAAGGGCCCACGGCGCAGCCGATCGCGATTTGCCCGACCACGTCAGGCAAGCGCATCCAGCGCGCCACGACGCCACCCGCTTGCGCGGCGGCGAAGATGATGAAGACCTCCAGCAGGATCGCGGTCGTGTGGTCCATCGCGTGATGCTACCTGACGATGTGAGCGGTTGCGCTGCGACCCGCTCGTGTCTCGACAGAGTAGGGCGGGTTTCAACCCGCCAATCGCGGGTCGAGCCGAATACGGGTCACGCCGAAGGCGGGTCAAGACCCGCCCTACGCCGCGGTTTCCGGCGTCGCAATCGGCCTTCGCAGCGGCCTGTCGTGCCGCAGCCGGGTGAACACGTACACGGCAACCAGCGACAGCGCGGCCATCACCAGGATCGCGGCGCGGAAGCCACGCACGTAGGCCGCCGGATCATGGTGGCGGCCGTTGAGGAAGACCGCCAGCAGCCACGACGACAGTGCGATGCCGAAACTGATCACCAGATACTGGGCGGTCGACGTCACCGATGAAGCCTGGGCCGCACGGTCGGGCGCCAGGTCCACGAAGGCAAGCGTGTTCATCGCCGTGTATTGCAGGCTCATCGTGAAGCCGTACGCGAACATCAGCGCCGCGATCGCCCACCATGGCGTGGTGGCGTCGAACAACGCGAAGCAGGCGAGCAGGGCGGTCGCGATCGCGGTGTTCACGAACAGCGTGCGCCGGTAGCCATAGCGTTTCAGGATGCGGTCGATGAAAAGTTTCATCAGCACCATCGCTATCGCCTGCGGCACGATCATCATGCCCGCCGCGGTCGGGGTCCAGCCGCAGCCCACCTGCAGGAACAGCATCAGGATGAACGACAGGCCCGCCGTGCCGAGCCGCATGCACATGCCGCCACCCACCGCGATGTTGAAGCTGCGTACCTTGAACAGGCTTAGGTCGACCACCGGATGCCTGGCACGCCGGCCGTAGTGCCAATAGGCGAAGCCGCAGACGATCCCGAGCAGTGCCGCGATGCCGGCACTCCGGTAATCGCCATCGCCGGCGGTTTCCGCCGCGGTCAGCAGCATTCCCGAAGCGAGTGCGAACAACACGAAACCGATCCAGTCGAACGGCCGCCGCTCGCCGCGGAAATCGGGCATCTCGCGGCGGTTGAGCCACAAGCCGATGATGCCCACTGGCACGTTGACCAGGAAGATCAGCCGCCACGATGCGTATTGCGACAAGACGCCGCCGAGCAGCGGTCCCAGTACCGGACCCAACAGGCCGGGAATGCCGGCCGTGCTCATTGCCGCGACGAAATCCTTCGGCCCGAACGCACGCACCAGCACGTAGCGTCCGATCGGCATCAGCAGCGCGCCGCCGACACCCTGCAACACGCGCGCCGCGACCAGTTGCGTGAGGTTCTGCGACACGCCGCAGGCCAGCGATCCCAGCGTGAATATCCATATGGACGCGGCGAACACGCGGCGCGTGCCGAAGCGGTCGGACAGCCACGCACTCGCCGGAATGCAGATCGCCAGCGTCAGCACGTAACTCGTGAGCGCGGTCTTCAGTGCGATCGGCGGTACCGCCAGCGCGTGCGCGATGCTTGGCACCGCCGTATTGACGATGGTCGAATCCAGCGTCTGCATGAAGAACGCGGCTGCGACCAGCCAGATCAGGCCGCGCATGCGCGCCGTGCCTTCGGAAGCACTCGCTGGAGACATCAGGGGAACGATACCGGCATCAGGCGCGCAAGGGCGTACCGGTCATTTTAGCGGTTCGCGAGAACGACCTTACGAAGCGGCTGTTGTACAGAGTAAGGCCATGGATGGCCGAGGTGGCCTTCCACCGGGCTGAGTGGCTGGTTGCTTGCGAGGGAGGCGAGTTGTGCAGCGATCATGGACGATCGCATAAACATACATGTCCGGCCTGCGTCACCGGGGAGGGGTTCGACGCAGGCCGGGCACGGGGGTGAGACCATGAACAGCCGGTAGCACGAGGGTTGCTCCAAAACTGCTCACTGACAAAGAGGGACCGCAACCTCACCCTGGGCCGATACTGCGACAGCAACCTTTCCTGCACCTTTCGTTTCGCGGCGCCTTGCGTGCGGAAACGCACGAAACGGAGCCGCCGGAAACGCCGGTTAAACTTGCCCGGCAACCCCGAACCATGGGCAGACGTGGCCAGGCAATCCATGACTCAGCAAACAGCCGCGGCACGGCAGGCCGCAACGCTGCGCAGCGCGATCGACGACGCCAATTACCGCTACTACGTGCTGGACGATCCGTCGATCCCGGATGCCGAATACGACCGTCTGATGCGCGAGCTGGAAGCACTGGAAGCCGCGCATCCGGAATTGGCGACACCGGATTCGCCGACCCGGCGCGTCGGCGCACGACCCGCATCGGGTTTCGCGGAGGTGCGCCACGCCATCCCGATGTTGTCGTTGTCCAACGCCTTCACCGACCCCGATGCGCCGGACGGCGTCGATCCCGACCACGAGGTGCGCGACTTCGTGCGCCGCGTGGTCCAGGGGCTCGGCATCGCCGATCCGGAATTCGCGGTGGAACCGAAACTGGATGGCCTCGCCATCAGCCTGCGCTACGAGGATGGCGTGTTCGTGCAGGGCGCCACGCGCGGGGATGGCGCGACCGGCGAGGACGTCACCGCCAACCTGCGTACGGTGAAGGCAATCCCCTTGCACCTGAGGGGACGGGGTTGGCCGCGCGTGCTGGAAGTTCGCGGCGAAGTCTTCATGCCCAAGGCGGGCTTCGACGCCTACAACGCGCGCATGCTGCGCGAGGGTGGCAAGCCCCTGGCGAATCCACGCAACGGCGCGGCCGGTTCGCTGCGCCAGCTCGATCCGCATGTCACGGCGTCGCGTCCGCTGGCGTTCTACGCCTACGGCGTGAACCTGCCGCCCGATCCGGATGCCGTGATCGCCGATCGCCACAGCGCGGCGATGGCGAAGTTGCGTACGTGGGGCTTTCCGACCTGCCCGCAGAATGAAATCGCACGCGGTGCGGAAGGCTGCCTTGCCTATTTCCACAAGATCGGTGCGCAGCGCGACAAATTGCCGTACGGCATCGACGGCGTGGTGTACAAGGTCGACCGCTACGACCAGCAGCGCGAGCTCGGCTTCGTCGCGCGCGCACCACGCTGGGCGATCGCGCACAAGTTTCCGGCCGAGGAACAGGCGACCGTGGTGGAAGCGATCGACATCCAGATCGGCCGCACCGGAGCGGCCACCCCGGTCGCACGCCTCAAACCCGTTGCGGTTGCGGGCGTCACCGTCACCAACGCGACCTTGCACAACGCCGACCAGATTGCGCGCCTTGACGTGCGCGTGGGCGACAGCGTGATCGTGCGGCGCGCCGGCGACGTGATCCCCGAAGTGGTGCGGGTGATTGCCGAGCGCCGTCCGCCGCACACCAGGCCTTGGAAGATGCCCGCGCATTGCCCGATCTGCGGATCGGCGATCGAACGCGAAGAGGGCGAAGCCGCGGCGCGCTGCACCGGCGGGCTCGTGTGCGCCGCGCAGCGACGCGAGGCAATCCACCATTTTGCTTCGCGCCGCGCGATGGACATCGACGGACTGGGCGAGCGTTACATCGAAGACCTGATCGCGTTCGATTACCTGCATTCTCCAGCGGATCTCTACAAGCTGACGCTGGACGACTTCCTCGCGATGAAGCGGCGTGCCGAAGAACGCGACGGCATCGTTCCGGAAACCGTCAAGGCCGGGAAGATCGCCACCAAGTGGGCCGACAACCTGGTCGCCGCGATCGATACCAGCAAGGACACCACGCTGGAGCGTTTCCTGTTCGCGCTGGGCATCCCTGAAGTGGGCGAGGCGACCGCCAAGACGCTGGCCCGGCATTTCGGCTCGCTGGACGCGTTGATCCACGCAAACGAAGCCGAGCTGACCGAAGTACCCGATGTCGGCCCGATCATGGCCGCGCACATCGCCGCGTTCTTCGCCGAACCACGCAACCGCGAGGTGGTCGCAGCGTTGCGCAAGGCCGGCTTGCACTGGAAGGAATCCGCGCCGCAACGCAAAGCGGAAGGTCCGCTGGCCGGGCAAACCGTCGTACTGACGGGTTCGCTGTCATCGCTCACGCGCGACGAAGCGAAGGACAAGCTGGAAGCCCTCGGCGCCAAGGTCGCGGGCTCGGTGTCGAAGAAGACCTCGTTCGTGGTAGCGGGCGAAGCCGCGGGCTCCAAACTCGAGAAGGCCGAAGCACTGGGCGTGGAAGTTTGGGGCGAAGCGAAACTGCTGGGTTTCCTGAAATCACATGGCGGCTGAGTCGCCGATCCGCCACGAAGCGATGCACCTGCGTGCACGGTTGTACTCGTTGCTTCGCGCATTCTTCACCGAACGCCAAGTCGCCGAAGTCGAAACGCCGATCCTCGCGCGCGCAGGAAATACCGAACCCAACATCGACGGGTTCACGACGGTATTCGCCGGTCCGGTCAACGCCGGCGCGCGCGAACGCTATCTGCGCACCTCGCCGGAATATCCGCTGAAGCGGTTGCTGGCCGCGGGGTTCGGCGATTGCTACGAGCTCGGCCGCGTGTTCCGCAATGGCGAGGCGGGTGTTTCGCACAATCCGGAATTCACGATGCTGGAGTGGTATCGCGTCGGCTTCGACCACCGCCGCCTGATGCTGGAATGCGCGCAGCTGGTGCGCACCGCGTTGGCGTTGGTCGAACGTGATGCCGCCGTCGCGGCCTTCAGCTATCGCGAATGGTTTCGCCGCGGGCTCGGGTTGGACCCTTTCATGGAGGACGAACGCACGCTGCGCGAACTGCTCGCGGAATTCCGCATCGATCCCGAGGGCCTCATGCGCGACGACTGGCTGGACCTGCTGGTGACGCACCGCCTGCAGCCTGCATTGCAAGACGATGCCGTCACCATCGTGTACGACTTTCCCGCGTCGCAGTGTTCGCTGGCCCGCATCCGGCATGGCCAGCCGCCCGTTGCCGAACGTTTCGAGCTGTATCTCGGCCAACACGAACTGGCCAACGGCTATCACGAGTTGAACGATGCCGCCGAGCAACGCGCGCGTTTCGAGCATGACAACGCGCGACGCCGCGCGCGTGGACAACTCGAAATGCCGATCGACGAAAACCTGCTTGCGGTGCTGGACTGGCTACCCGATTGCGCGGGTGTCGCGCTGGGTGTCGATCGTCTGTTGATGCACATGCTGGGTACGAACGACATCCGCGACGTGCTCGCGTTTCCGTTCGCCGAAGCCTGACGCGCGACGCGCGGTCTCGCGATCCGCGCGCCACGCCATTCATGGCATCAGGCGGCGTCGCCCACGATATCTGGCCGCGCGGCCTGTTCGCTGCCGAGATGGCGATAGATGAGCCCGCCGATGATGCCGCCGATGATCGGCATCACCCAGAAGAACCACAACTGGTCGATCGCCCAGCCATGCTGGAACAGGGCCACGCCGGTCGAGCGCGCGGGGTTCACCGAGGTGTTGGTGACCGGAATGCTGATCAGGTGGATCAGGGTCAGTGAAAGGCCGATCGCGATGCCGGCGAAGCCGACCGGCGCGCTCTTGTGGGTCGCACCCATGATGATGAAGACGAAGAAGCCCGTCATCACCAGCTCGCTCAGTGCGGCTGCGCCCATCGCGTAACCCTGCGGCGAATGCGCGCGAAATCCGTTCGAGGCGAAACCGCTGGCGGTGGCGTCGAAACCCGGCTTGCCGGACGCGATCAGGTACAGCACGCCGCCCGCGACGATACCGCCGATCACCTGCGCGACGATGTACGGGATCACTTCCTTGACCGGAAAGCGACCGCCGGCCGCGAGTCCGCAGGTCACCGCGGGATTGATGTGGCAGCCAGAGATATGGCCGATCGCGTAGCACATCGTCAACAGCGTCAATCCGAACGCGAGCGCCACGCCGGCGTAGCCCACGCCGAATTGCGGCACGCCGGCTGCCAGCACCGCGGTGCCGCAACCGCCCATCACCAGCCAGAACGTGCCGAACAATTCGGCCGCACAACGCTTGCCAAGGTTCATGCGGATTCTCCCTGCTCAGGATAGGGAAGGGCGCTGCAGCCGCCCCGTCTGTTGCGCAG
>DATEKI010000261.1:0-5606 GCA_035277545.1 Rhodanobacteraceae bacterium
GCCGAGTTGATGGCGCAGATCCAGCGGCTGTCCGGCGCCGGCCACGCGAACGTTTCGGGCAGCGACGAGGACACCATCGACCTGGTCGGCATGCTGTTCGAATACATCCTGCAGGACCACACCATCCCGGCGCCCATGCAGGTGCTGCTGGCGCGCCTGCAGATTCCATATTTGAAAGTGGCGATCCTCGACCGGCGCATGTTCGCGCATTCGTCGCATCCGGCACGCAAGCTGCTCGACCAGTTGGCCGACGCCGCCAAGGGCTGGTCGGAGGAATCCGACCGTGACCATCGCCTGTTCGAGAAGGTGAAGGACACGGTGGAGGCACTGCTGCAGGATTTCGACGACGACGTGGGCGTGTTCGAGCGCAAGCTCACCGAGTTCACCCAGTTCGTCGAGCAGAACCGCAAGCGCGCCGAACTCGCCGAAAGCCGCGCGACGGAAGCCGCGCGCGGGCGCGAGCGCCTGCAGAATGCGCGCCGCCATGCCGCGCAGGAAATCCTGTCGCGCATCAACGAGCGCAACCTGCCTACCCTGCTGCGCGGCGTGCTGACGCGCCCGTGGGCCAACTACCTGGTGCTGATCGTGTTGCGCCAGGGCGCGGACTCCCCCGAATTCCGCTCGGCCGTGCATTTCGTGGATGACTTCATCGCCACGGCGGAAGTGCCGCAAGGCGAAGCCGCGCACCAGCAATACAAGAACGCGCTGCCTTCGATCGAAAAGCATCTGCGCGAAGGCCTTGTCACGGTCGCCTTCCAGGAGCCAGACATCGAGCGGCTGCTGGATGAATTGCGCAAGTTCTGGCGCCAGCAACTGGGCGAACCCGCACCGGCCGTGCACGCGCCCGAGCCGGCCGTCGATCCGGAAGCCGTGCTCGGCGTCGCCCCGGATGCGCAACCCGTCATCACCGAGGGCGCGCCGGACGTCGACGACTTCGACCCCGACGACATGTCGGTGAACATCGACGCGGGTTCGCTGCAAACCGTGCGCGATCTCAAGATCGGCGATTGGGTGGAATTCATCGACGACACCGGCACCCGCGAGCGTGCCAAGCTGTCGTGGATCAGCCCGATCAGCGGCAAGTACCTGTTCGTCAATCGCCGCGGCCTGAAAGTGGCCGATCGCACCGCGGTGCAACTGGCAACCGAATTGCACGACAACCGCGCGATGATCCTCGAGGAAGTCCCGCTGTTCGATCGCGCCCTCGACGCCATCGTGGATCGCCTGCGCAAGACGCAACCCGCGCAACAATCCGCATGAGTGGCACCGCCCCGCGGCCACAGCCGCCACCGCCCGAAGCCGTTCGCGCCGATGTCGTGCGCGCGCTCGCCGAGGACATCGGCGGCGGTGACGTCACCGCCGCGCTGATCGATCCCGGCGCGCACGCACGTGCCCGCATCATTTGCCGCGAAGATTCCGTGTTGGCGGGAAGCCCGTGGGCGGATGAGTGCTTCCGGCAGCTCGATCCCGGCGTGCGCATGCATTGGCACTGTGCCGACGGCGATCGCGTGGCCGCCGACGCGGTACTGTGCGAACTCGAAGGCAACGCGCGTGCACTGGTCGCGGGCGAACGCAACGCGCTCAATTTCCTGCAGACGCTCTCAGGCACCGCCACGGTCACGCGCACGTACGTCGATGCCGTCGCCGGCACCCGCGCGAAGATCCTCGACACGCGCAAGACGATCCCGGGCCTGCGCCTCGCCCAGAAATACGCCGTGCGCTGCGGCGGTGGCCACAACCACCGCATGGGGCTTCACGACGCGATCCTGATCAAGGAAAACCACGTCACGGCCGCGGGCGGCGTTGCCAATGCGATCCGCGCTGCGCGCACCGCGAGTCCCGGCGTGTTCCTCGACTGCGAGGTCGAATCACTGGACGAACTTCGCGACGCGATCGGAGCCGGTGCCGACCGCGTGCTTCTGGACGAATTCACCGACGCGATGCTGCGCGAAGCCGTCGCCCTCGCCGCCGGTCGCGTGCCGCTGGAAGTCTCCGGCAGCGTCAACCTGGAACGCGTCCGTGCGATCGCCCAGACCGGCGTCGACTGCATCTCCATCGGCGCGTTGACCAAACATCTCCGCGCCATCGACCTTTCGATGCGGTTCGACGAGCGTTGACCGGCGTTTTCGTCACCCTCGGGTTTTCAGGCCCCGCAACGCCTGTGCCATGCGCTTGCCGGAAACCGGCTCGGCGGTCTTGAGTTCCTGCGCGAAGACGGAAACGCGCCATTCCTCGACGAGCCAACGCAGGGTATCCAGCGCTTCCGAATCATCGCCCGAAGCGCGGGCATCCAGTACTGCGCGCCAGTACGGCAGCACCTGTTGCATGCGCGAGTGGTCGCGGGCGGGATCGCTGCGCAGCTTTTCCGCGCGCAGGCGCATGGCCTTGAGGTAGCGCGGCAGGTGCGCGAGTCGCGCGCGCGGCAGTTCGCGCAGGAAGCCGTGCACGAGCAGGGCTTCGAGCTGGCCACGCAGGTCGGCATAGCTGGCCTGCGCCTGCCCCTTGATCGCAGGCTTGAGCAACGGCTGCAATTCCGCGAGCGCGGTGAGGATCGGTTCGGCGAGTTTCAGGCGTTCCATCGCCGCGCCGAACAAACCGCGCGAGACGGCGCCGCGCAGGATCTGCCATGCCGTGCGATCGCGCACATCGATGTCATGCTCGCGCAGCACGTCCGCGAATGCGCCTTCCACGGCGTCCCCGCGCAGTGCGTCGGCGCGGCCGTGCGGCGCAAACGCCACGGCGAGTTTCGGTTTCAGCGGCAGCTGCTTCAGCGCGCGCTTGAATTCCACGGCAAGCGAAAGCCGCAACAGGCGCTCGACGCCGCGGCGGTGTGCCTCGCTGGCCTCGCCGCGGGTTTCGAACACGCGCAGCGCTACGGTCGCACCCAAGTCGACCAGCGCGGGAAAGGTCGGCATGCCGCCCCGCGTTTCCCAAACACGGGGAATCGCATCGAATTCCCAGTCGCGCACGTTCTCGCGCGTCACCGACACGGCCGCCTCGCGCGAAAATGCGGCGCGCGCACGATCGGCCCAGCGCTCGCGCAGTGCGTCGAGGTCGCGTCCCTCCGCGAGCACCTTGCCCGATCCGTCGAGCACTTCGAAGCGCATCAGCAGGTGGATCGGCAGCGCGGCCAGGTCGAACGCCGCGGCAGCGACCTCGACACCAGTCACGCGCCTGAGGAACGCCGCCAGCACATCCGCCAGCGGCTCGTCGCGCGGCGCCTCGGCTTCGGTGAAGGCGCGCGCGAATTCCGGCGCCGGCACGAAGTTGCGGCGCAGTGCCTTGGGCAGGCTGCGAATCATGGCTGCGACCTTGTCCTGCAGCAGACCCGGCACCAACCATTCGCAGCGCACCGACGGCACCGCGTTCAACAACGGCAACGGCACGCGCAGCGTGACGCCATCGGCTTCGTCCCCCGGAACGAACCGGTAGTCGAATGCCAGCCGCTGATTGCCGACCTCCATCGCATCGGGGAACGCGCCGGCATCGCCATGCGCGCCCGGCTCCAGCACGTCACGCAGCGCCCAGCACAATGCCGCCCGTTCCGCCGCGGAGGCGCGTTTGTACCAGGCATCCAACGTGGCGGACGAGGCGATGTCCTCCGGCAGCTTGCCGGCGAAGAACGCGGCCAGGTCTTCATCGGATTTCAGCAGGCCCTCGCGGCGCTGCTGCGCCTCGATTTCCCGCGCCTCGTCCAGGACCCGCGCGTTGGCACGCACGAAATCGGCGCGGCAATCGATATCGCAGCGTGCCAGGGCCTCGCGCAGGAAGATGGCATGGGCCAGCGTCAGGTCCCGTTTTGCGAAGGTGACCGCGCGCCGTTCCACCAGGATCAGTCCGTACAACGACACCTGCTCGAACGCCTGCACGGCACCGCGCGCACGCGACCAGTGCGGATCGCTGCACGTCCGTTTCAGCAAATGCGCCGCCTGCCGCTCGATCCACGCGGGCTCGATGCGCGCACACTGCATGCCCCACACCTTGCCACCAAGGTCGAGGATCTGCGCAACGAACAGCCATTGCGGCGGTTTTTTCGCCAGCGCGGAACCCGGGAACACCTTGAATTTGCGCTCGCGCGTGCCGCGATAGACGCCTTGTTCGTCCTTGCGCGCGACGTTGGTCGGCAAGCCGGAAAGCAGCGCGAGATGGATGGGTTCGTGAATATCGGATCCAGTAACAGTGCGAGACGACCCGCCGGTTTCCAGCAACAACTGCCGATGCAACTCGCGCCACTCGCGCATCCGCATGAACGACACGAAGTTTTTCGAACACCATTCGCGCAGCTTCGATTGCGTCAATTCCTCGTGCGCCGTGCGAAACGCCTTCCACAGGTTCAGCACGCCGACGAAGTCGGACTGCGGATCGACGAATGCCGCGTGCGCGGCATCGGCCTGTTGCTGCTTGTCCGCCGGGCGCTCGCGCGGATCCTGCGTGCCGAGGAAGGCGACGATCGGCAGCACCGTATCGGACACGCCAAGCATTTGCGCCTCGACCAGCATGCGCGCGAGCTGCGCGTCGATCGGGATTCGCGCGAGCCGTTTTCCCATCGGCGTCAAGCCCCGGGCATCATCAACGGCGCCAATTTCCGCGAGTCGCCGCCAGCCATCGTTCACGGCACGCGGATCGGGCGGATCGATGAAGGGAAATGCCTCCACGTCGCCGAGGCCGAGGTCGAGCATCCGCAGGATCACGTCGGAAAGCGCGCTGCGCAGGATTTCGGGATCGCTGTATGGCAGGCGCGCCGCGAAATCCGCTTCGTCGTACAGCCGCACGCAAATGCCCGGACCAACGCGTCCGCATCGGCCGGCACGTTGATCGGCCGCGGCCTGCGACACCGGCTCGACGTGGAGGCGCTCGATCTGGCTGCGGCGCGAATAGCGCTTGACGCGCGCATCGCCGGAATCGACGACCCAGCGGATGCGCGGCACTGTCAGCGACGTTTCCGCGACGTTGGTGGCCAGTACGATGCGCCGCGCCGGGCCCGGCTTGAACACGCGATCCTGTTCTTTCACCGACAACCGTGCATACAGCGGCAGCACTTCGGTGTGGCGGTATTGCCGGCGCGCCAGCGCAAGGTGCGCGTCGCGGATCTCGCGCTCGCCCGGCAGGAACACCAGTGCGTCGCCCTTCGGATCTTCGCGGGTGATGTCGTCGAGGGCAGCAACGACGCGCTCGGTCAAACCCGCGTCACGCTCCGGCGGTCGATAACGAATTTCGACCGGGTATGCGCGGCCTTCCACCGTCACCACCGGCGCGTTGTCGAAGTGTTCGGCAAAGCGCGCCGTATCGATCGTGGCCGAGGTGACGATCAGCTTGAGGTCACGCCGCTTGCGCAACAGCCCCTTCAGGTAACCCAGCAGGAAATCGATGTTGAGGCTGCGCTCGTGCGCTTCGTCGACGATCAGCGTGTCATACGCCGACAGCCAGCGGTCATGGGCCATCTCGGCCAGCAGGATGCCGTCGGTCATGAACTTCACCAGCGTGTTCTCGCCGAGTTGCCTGGAGAAACGCACTTCGTAACCGACCACGCCACCCGTCTCGCCGCCGAGTTCGTTGGCGACGCGATGCGCCATCGCGCGCGCGGCCAAGCGCCGCGGCTGCGTGCA
>DATEKI010000262.1:0-4970 GCA_035277545.1 Rhodanobacteraceae bacterium
ACCGCGCTCATGCCGACCGCGGACAACTGGCCGGCGATCAATGGCAGCGCCAGCTTGACCGTCGCGCGCATTTCGTGCGCGAAACGCGCGCGGTCCAAGGATAGAATCTGGGGCATTGCGGAAAGACCCGATGTCACACGAAACGACCAACCAACCCGTGGCACCGCTGCCGCCGCCTCCTTCGGCAGCAGGCCAGTGCGAGAACTGCGGTGCACCGCTGTTCGGCAAGTACTGCTACGCGTGCGGCCAGCCGACCGTCGGCATGGTGCGCCATTTCAGCAGCGTGATGAGCGACATCGCGGACAGCGTGCTGAACATCGACGAGCGCGTCTTCAGGACGCTGGCGCCATTGTACCTGCAGCCCGGCAAGCTCACGCTCGACTACTTTGCCGGCAGGCGCGCGCGCTACGTGACGCCCTTCCGGCTGGTGTTCTTCCTCGCGATCGTGGCGTTTTTCGCAGCCCAGATCACGGTCCGCACCGGTTACGGGCACTTGCCCGCGAAGGCCATTGCCATCTCGACCGATTCGGGAAAACCCGCGGTATCGGTGGTTGCCACGCCGAAGCAGCCACCGGCGCCCGTATCGTCGGACGACGGCGCGTTTGCACACGGCAACCTCGACTTCGGCGGGGGCACGCTCTGGAACCGCGACACCAAGCCCCTCAGGGTCGGCTGGCTCCCGGATGCCGCCGTCGACTGGCTCAACGACCTGATCGGCAACGCGCAGCAACAGCTGCACGCCATGAACGCGGGGTCGTGGGCGGACCAGCAAACCGCCCGCCGCAAATTTTCGCTGGGCATGTTCGCGGCCGCGCCCACGGTGTTGTTCGTGCTGCTGCCGGTGTTCGCATTGCTGCTGAAGATTTTCTACGTCTTCAAGCGGCGGCTGTACATGGAGCACCTGATCGTGGCGATGCACAGCCACGCGTTCCTGATGCTGTCCGTGCTCGTGCTGGTGGTGCTGGGAGCATTGCGGCGCCTGCTGCAACCTCACGCCGGATGGCTGGCCGTACCCTTCGACCTGCTCGACACCGCGGCGTGGGTCTGGATCTTCGTGTACCTGTGGCTGATGCAGAAGCGCGTCTACCGGCAAGGCTGGCTGATGACCAACCTGAAATACTGGAGCCTCGGGTTCTGCTACACGATCCTGCTCGGGTTCGGTTTCGTGTTCGTGGCCTTGCTGAGCCTGACCGGCGCATGATCGTCTACGTGGTCGAGCTGGAAATGGATGACGCGCTGCGCGGCGAGTACCTGGCGTGGCTGGACGAGCACGTGCAGGGAATGCTGGCGTTACCCGGTTTCACCGGCGCCGAAGTCCTGGTCCGCAGCGACCCGCCCCCGCCGCCCGGGCGCTTCATCGTCCAGGCCCATTACCGGTTGCGTGACCGCGAGGCCTGGGAGGACTACCTTGCCCATCACGCCCCGCGCATGCGCGAAGCCGGCCTGACCCGCTTCGGACAACGGGTCGGCGCTTCCCGCACCGTCCTGGAATCGCCGTGAGCGGCGCCACTGGCCGCGCTGTTTTGCACAACCCCGAGGGGCGCCTTCAGCATGGTCGGCGAACCCGCCGGAAAGCGGAGCGAAGGCCCCACGATTGACCTATCCATATGAATTCAAATGGAAAACATGGATGATGAAATTTTCACCAATCCGTGCGCGGGGCCGATTCCGCGAGCCTTGGGCAGCGCTTGCCCGCCGTCCTTCCACAACCTTATCCACAGCGATTGTGGATAAGCGCAAAATCGCCAACGGGTCATTGGCTTACCCCGCATTCCTGCGGACCGTGGCAACAAGCCACGCTAACTGATGAAGCCTGCGCGGCAATCCGGCCCTCCGCCCGGGATCGCACGCGTCGCGTTGCCGCTGCCGCTGCCGCAAACATTCGACTATCTGTCGGAATCACCGGAATTGTTGCCGGGATGTCGCGTGCAGGTGCCCCTGGGGCGCTCGCGCCGGATCGGCATCGTCGTCGACACGGTCGAACACACCGCCCTGCCGGGCAGCCGCCTGAAGCCGGTCGAAGCGGTCATCGATCTGCAACCGCTGCTCGACCCCGAACTTCTGGCAAGCCTGGCGCGCGCGGCGGACTACTGGTGCGGGGCGATCGGCGACGTGGTCTTCGGTGCGCTGCCGCAAGCCTTGCGCGACGGCGCCGCGCCGGATGCCTTCGCGGAAGAAGTCTGGCGCGCCACGCACGCGGGTACGTCGGCCCGCGATGCGCGCAGCCGGCGCGGTGGTTCCGCCGCGCTGCTCGACACGTTGTCCGACGCCGCGCTTTCCGCCAGCGAGCTCGACACGCTTTTGCCGGGTTGGCGCGTCGCGGCACGACGGCTTGCCGCGGCGGGGTTGATCGCACGTGTCGAGCCGGAAGCCCGCGCGCCGCAGGTGCGCGAAAGCGCTTCGCCCGTATTGACCGACGAGCAGGCCGACGCGCTGACCACGATCCTTTCGGCCGGCGAAGGGTTCCATCCCTTCCTGCTGCAAGGCGTCACCGGCAGCGGCAAGACCGAAATCTACCTGCGGCTTGCCGAGCGCGCGCTGCAACAGGGGCACCAGACGTTGTGGCTGGTGCCGGAAATCGGCCTGGTGCCGCAAGCCCTGCGCCGCCTGCGCGCGCGCTTCGATGCACGCATCGCGGTGCTGCATTCCAACCTTGCCGAAGGCGAGCGCGCACGCGCGTGGCTGGATGCACGTTCGGGCGCGGCGGCGATCGTGCTGGGCACGCGTTCGGCGGTGTTCGCACCATTGCCGAAAGCCGGCTTGATCGTGGTGGACGAAGAACACGACGCTTCGTACAAGCAGCAGGAAGGCTTTCGTTACCACGCGCGCGACTTCGCGCTGATGCGCGCGCAGTCACTGGGCATTCCGATCGTGCTGGGCAGCGCCACGCCCTCGCTGGAAACGCTGGCGAATGTCGAGACGGGCCGCTACACGCGCGTACGCCTGCGCCAGCGGGTGCATGCGCGCGCGCCCTCGCCCGTGCACGTGCTGGATCTGCGCGGCCTCAATCTCGCGCACGGCCTGTCGCCCGCGCTGCTGGATGCGCTGGATGCGACGCTCGCGCGCGGCGAGCAGGCGCTGGTGTTCAAGAACCGCCGTGGCTACGCGCCAGTGCTGCTGTGCCACGCCTGCGGCTGGCACGCCACCTGTCCGAACTGCGAAAAACCGCTGACGCTCTATCGCGGACGCCGGCAATTGCTGTGCCACCACTGCGGGCACACCGAACGCGCGCCGGGCGCGTGTCCGCATTGCCACGCCGATGCGTTGATCCCGCAAGGCCAGGGTACCGAGCGCCTGGAAGAAGCGCTCGGTGCGCGCTACCCGAACGTGCCGGTGCTGCGCGTGGATCGCGAAAGCACGCGCCGGCGCGACGCCTTTGCAACATTGCTCGACCGCCTCGCGGACGACAAGCCCGCGATCCTGGTCGGCACGCAGATCCTCGCGAAGGGCCACGACCTGCCCAACCTCACGATGGTCGCGATCGTGGGCGTGGACGAAGGCCTGCACAGCGTCGATTTCCACGCCGGCGAGCGGTTGGCACAACTGATCGTGCAGGTCGCGGGACGCGCCGGACGCGCCGGGAAACCCGGCGCGGTGTGGCTGCAGACCCACGAACCCGATCACCCGTTGCTGGCGACGCTGCTGAAGGGTGGTTACGATGCCGCGGCAGCGCTGCAACTCGGCGAGCGGCTCGCATCCGGACTGCCGCCCTTCGCGTACATGGCCGTGTTGCGCGCGGAAAGCGCGCAGCGCGATGCGCTGGACGATTTCACGACCGCGGCGCGTGACGCTGCACGATCCGGAATCGGCAACGTGCTGCGCATCAGCGGACCTTTCGCCGCACCGATGCCGCTGCGCGCGGGACGCCATCGCGCGCAATTGCTGCTGGAATCCGTGCACCGCCCACCGCTCCGTCAAGCACTCGCGTCGTGGCTGCCGCGGTTGCACGCGTTGCCGCAACCGCGTGGCCTGCGCTGGTCGATCGATGTCGATCCGGTCGACTTGTACTGAGAATCCCGTGCAGCAAGTGCGCAGCCCGGATGCAGGCGCGCCGCGCCGGAATCCGGGTCGTATCGCGCCAGCCTTCCGGATTCCGCTGCGCTGCATCCGGGCTGCGCAAATGAAAACGGCCCGATCACTCGGGCCGTTTTCATTACCAGCAACGCAATCCCTACGCAGCGAACGCGCCGCGCATCTTCTTCATCGCATTCGCTTCCAGCTGGCGGATGCGTTCGGCCGACACGCCGTATTCGTCGGCGAGGTCCTGCAAGGTGGCCTTGTCCTCGGCCAGCCAGCGGCGACGGATGATGTCGCGGGTGCGATCGTCGAGTTTCGCCATCGCCTGCTGCAGGGTATCGAGCTGGTGCTCTTCCTGGTCCGCATCGGCAAGCTGCAGGTACGGATCGGCGCCATGGTCCTCCAGATACGCGACCGGCGCGGGCGGCGCATCGTCATCGCTCTCGGTGGGTGCGTCGAAACCGACGTCGCGTCCCGACAGCCGCGATTCCATTTCCAGCACGGTCGCTTCGGGTACGCCCAGGTCTTTCGCGACTTCGCGCACTTCCTGCATGTTCATCCAGCCGAGACGCTTCTTCGACTTGCGCAGGTTGAAGAACAGCTTGCGCTGCGCCTTCGTGGTCGCGACTTTCACGATGCGCCAGTTGCGCAGGATGAATTCGTGCATCTCGGCGCGGATCCAGTGCACCGCGAAGCTGACCAGGCGCACGCCGTGGTCGGGATCGAAACGCTTCACGGCCTTCATCAGGCCGATGTTGCCTTCCTGGATCAGATCCGCCATCTGCAGGCCGTAGCCGGAATACCCGCGGGCGACGTGCACCACGAAACGCAGGTGCGACATCACCAGCTGGCGCGCCGCGTCGAGGTCTTCATCGTCGCGGTAACGATGTGCGAGATCCTGCTCTTCCTCGACGGCCAGCACCGGAATCCGATGCACCGCACCGATGTACGCG
>DATEKI010000263.1:0-3005 GCA_035277545.1 Rhodanobacteraceae bacterium
GGAACATTGCTGGCCGTGGATCGACAGACATGATGCAGAGATGGCAACAGGGGAAGGGAAACATGCAAGAGCAGGAAGATGCCTGCGCGCAGGCGGGAAACGAGCACTGGTTGAGCCGCCCCGAGGCGGGTGGCTGGTTCGCCATCTGGCTGATCCGCTTCGTCGGGCTGCACTTCGGGCGCGGTTTCGCGCGGCTGTTCCTCTACCCGATCACGCTGTATTTCTATTTCCGCCGCGGACCCGAGCGCCGCGCTTCGCGCGACTACTTCCGGCGCCTCGATGGCAGGCCGGGCAGCGCCTGGCAGGTCATGCGCCTCATCCACGCGTTCGCATCGACGATCCTCGATCGTGTGTTCCTGCTGGCGCGTGGAATCGACCGGTTCCGGGTCAGCACCCGCGGCGTCGAGGAGTTGCACCGGCATCTCGAGCGCGGCCAGGGCGTGTTGCTCCTGGGTGCGCACGTCGGCAGTTTCGAGGTGCTGCGGGTGCTGGCCGCGCGCAAGCCGGACTGCAAACTCAAATTGGTGATGGACAAGAGCAAGACGCCCGCGCTGACGGCCCTGCTGGAAGCGCTGGCGCCGGAATTGTCGGACAGCATCATCGACACCTCGCGTGGCGGCACGGACATCGTGCTGGCATTGTCGGAGGCCGCGCGCGAGGGGGCGATGATCACGTTGCTGGGAGACCGGGGGCGCCCGCACGAGTTGATGCGCGAGGTGCCATTCCTTGGTGCCGACGCGCCGTTCCCGGCCGCGCCCTGGCAGATTGCCGCGCTCCTGAAGGTGCCCGTGGTGCTGTGCCTCGGGATGTACGGTGGCGGCAATCGCTACGACCTGACGTTCGAAACGCTGACCGATGTCGTGGACCTGCCGCGGATCCATCGCAATACGGCGCTCGACGCGTATATCCGCCGTTATGCGGAGCGGCTCGAACATCACCTGCGCGCAAGCCCCTACAACTGGTTCAATTTTTATGACTTCTGGCAACCGCAAGCGATCGCCGACGCGCCACCCGTCCCGGATGCAACGCTGCAGCATGCGCGCGCTTCATAGTGCACTGGCGGCTGCCGCGCTCATGGCCGTGGCAACCGCTGCGCCGGCAGAACCGGGCCTGGCCGAGTCGCTGCTCGCGGGCATGGCGAAGACGCCACCCGTTTCCACGCCGTTCGTGCTGGTGAGTTACCGCGGCGTACTGGATCGCCCGCTGGTGGTTTCCGGGACGTTGCGTTGGCTGGGCGGCGACCGCCTGGAACGCGACATCACGAAGCCCTTCAGCGAAACCGCGAAAATCGCCGCGGGCACGATTACCTTGCAGCGCGGCGGTGGCGAGGTGCAGCGGATGCCTCTGGCGCGCGCACCGCAGGCCGGCGCGATGCTGGCCTGGTTCCGTGCGCTGCTGGGTGGCGACGTGCAGGCGTTGCAGCAGGATTTCACCTTGTCCGCGCAGGGCAGCGAAACGCATTGGGTGATCACGCTCATCCCGCGCACCAACGTGCTCAAGCGGCAACTCACGTCGCTGGCGATCGATGGCCGCGGTCACGAGCCGCGCTGCCTGACGATGACCGCTGCCAACGGCGACAGCAGCATCACGCTGGTGGGCGCGATGGCCGGGCAGGGCCTGCCCAGTGCGGCGCCGCTCGAATCGGCCGTGGCGGCGCGCTGCAGAAACGGCGGCCAATGAGGTGCGGCGAATGAGACGCGGTGCGCGGGCCGCGATCTGGTTCGCCTGGCTCGCGCTGATCGCAGGCGTCGGCTGGGGCGTTGCGCTGCACCTGAAGATCAGTTCCGACCTGCGTGACTTCGTGCCGCCGGCGCGCAGCGCCGATCAAAAGCTGTTGCTGGACGAGATCGGCAGGGGACCGGGCTCGCGCCTGCTGCTGCTGGCGATTTCCGGCGCGCCGCAGGCGCAACTCGCGGACCTTTCGCGCGGACTCGAAGATGCATTGGCGCATGACACCGACTTCGCGCACGTCGCCAATGGCGGGAACGATCTTGCGGAAATCGCATCGGAACTGCTGCCGTACCGGTACCTTCTTTCGCCCACCCTGGATGCGCATCGGCTGGATGAAACGTACCTGCGCGAACAGTTGCAGCAGCGCATCGAGGACTTGAGTTCGCCCGCCGCGTCGATGCTGGAGCCGTGGCTGCGCCGCGACCCGACGCTGGAAACCTTGAAGCTTGCCCGGCTGTGGGCGCCGCCGCGCCAACCTGCGTTGGTCGATGGCGTCTGGTTCTCGGACCGCGGCGAAGCGCTTCTGGTTGCGGAGACGAAAGCCGCGGGGTTTGATCCGGGCGCGCAGGCCGCCGCGATCGCATCATTGCAAAAACACTTCGCGGCATTGCCCAGCGCGGCCAGGGCGAAGCTCGTGATCAGCGGCCCGGGCTGGTTCGGCGTCCAGGCCAGCCGGAACACCCGCGCCGAGGCCGACCGCTTCGGCGCCATCACCAGCATCGGATTCGTGATCATGTTGCTGCTGGCCTACCGCAGCGCGGTTCCGGTACTGGTGACGGCGTTGCCGTTGCTGTCCGGCGCAGTGGCGGGATTCGCGTTGCTGGCGCTGATCTTCGGCCACGCGCACGGCATCACCGTGGCGTTCGGTTTCACCTTGCTGGGCGTCGCGCAGGAATATCCGCTGCGCGTGTTCAGCCATCGCCGCATCGGCGTCCCGACCCTGGCCTGCGTGCGCGAACTGTGGCCGCTGCTCGCGACCGCGATCGCGTCCGTTGCGATCGCCTACCTCGCGTTCTTCGCTTCGGGCGTCGCCGGTCTGCAGCAATTGGCGGTGTTCACGATCGGCGGGCTCATCGTCGCGGGCGTGTGCACGCGCTGGCTGCTGCCGTTGATCGTCCCACCGGCGCGGCGCGACATGGCCGCGACGCCGGGGCTTGCGTCGGCTTGGCATTTCCTCGCGCACCTGCCGCGCCCGAAATGGCTGCCGTGGCTGGTTGCCGCGGCGGGGATCGCCGTTGTCGCGCTGGCTCCCGGGCACTTTTGGCAGAACGATC
>DATEKI010000264.1:0-11109 GCA_035277545.1 Rhodanobacteraceae bacterium
GTACATGCGATGGCCCGGGCGCTCGGAATGCATCGACAGGCCGTACAGCATGCGCGACTGGCCTACCGCGAAATCGGCGATATCGATCATCTCCTGCACTTCGCCGTCGCCTTCCGGCTTGATCTTGCCCATCTCCAGCGCCACCAGCGAGCCCAGTGCATCCTTGTGTTCGCGAAGGGCCTGCGCGCACAGGCGGATCGCTTCGCCGCGCTTCGGCGCCGGGGTCGCGCGCCATTCCTGATAAGCCTTCTGTGCGTTGCGCACAAGGGTTTCGTAATCGGCATCGCCGGTCGCGTAAACCCTGGCCAGCACCTCGTTGGTGGCCGGATTCAACGGCTCCAGCACCCCCGCGTCGGTGGTTTTCGACCACTCGCCGTTGCCGAGGAAGGTACCGGAGTTGGCGTCGGTCAGGCCGAGCGCGGAAAGGATGGCGTGGGACATGGATGCTCCTGCGTGATGATGCGCGCGCGGCCGCGCGAGGTCAGCCGCACATTCTAGCAGCGCGTGCCCGGCGCCTCCCGGGGCAAGGCCTGCGTGGCGTACACTGGCCGCCGCTTCCAGGGAGGCCCACGATGAAGCTGCTGGCGTGCGCGTTGTTTTCGCTGTGCCTGCCCGTACTCGCACAGGCGGCCGAATTGCGGATCGACCTTGGCCGCGGCTTGAAGGTGTGGACCACGGCGCAACTGCTCGCGCGCAACGACGCGCGAGATATCACGATTCCGGACGACGTGGCCTTCCGCCGGGCGATGCACTATCGCGCGGTGCCGCTGTTGCCGCTGCTGCCGGGGCTGCAACGCGGGCAGCATCTGCAGTTCGTCGCAAGCGACGGGTTTGTCGCGGAGATTCCCGCCGACGTGATCCTCAACAGGCAGGGATCGAGGGCGTGGATTGCGGTGGAGGACCCGGCGCAGCCGTGGCCCGCGCTGGCCGAAAAGCCGGATGGCGCGGGACCGTTCTACCTGGTGTGGACCGATCCGCAGGCGGCACGCATCGGCACCGAGCAGTGGCCGTTCGAACTCTCGTCCATCCGCGCGTTGCGCGGGGTGGATGCGCGCTTCCCGGCGATCGTTCCGGGTTCGGGCCTGCCGTCCGGCAGCCCGGTGCGGCGGGGTTTCGCGATATTCAAGCGCACCTGCTTCGCCTGCCATACGATGAACGGCGAGGGCGATTCCAGGCTCGGGCCGGACCTCAATATCCCGCACAACCCGACCGAGTACCTGCGTGCCGACCTGTTGCGCGCCTTCGTTCGCGATCCGCAATCGCTGCGGCGTTGGCCGCAAGCGCAGATGCCCCCGTTCCCCGCCGAAACCCTGTCCGACGCCGATCTGGACGCGGTGCTCGACTACCTGCGCTACATGGCGAAACACAAGGTGACGCGCTGAGGCGTTGCGTGGTTCGTGCGACAATCACGGGTTCGCGACCCCGTAGCTCAGCTGGTGGCTTCACGAGCGTTTGCGAACGTCCGGGGGACGTTCGCGCGAGCGAAACCGGTGAGCCATGGATGGCGAACGGACGTCAGCGCCACGGACGGCACATGCCACAATCTTCAATCCGACCCCGTAGCTCAGCTGGATAGAGCATCCCCCTCCTAAGGGGAAGGTCGCCCGTTCGAATCGGGCCGGGGTCGCCACCGCTTGCCTTCGGGTTGCGCGCCCGCGTTTTCGCGTTCCATTGACGCGCTGCCTGCCAGCATCGCTCCGTTGCAGCCGGCGCGCTGCGCGAACGGAAGCATGCATGGGGCGACGCGTCCTGTACGGCGTTTACCACTGGGGTCTGGGCCATGCGACGCGCAGCCTCGGACTCATTCGCGCGCTGCTTGCGCGTGGCGACGTGGTGACCGTCGTGATCGCACCCGGGGCAGGGATGCGGCTGCTGCAGTCCGAACTTGGCGACGCCTGCGATTTTTATCCTTTCCGGGATACGCCGGCGCCGTTCAGCCGCTATCCCGCGGTTTTCTACCTGCGCATGACCGCCGCGATGCCGCAGGTGCTCGCGGGGTATCGCCGCGAGCATCGCCTGGCCGAGCGGCTGGTCGTGGAAAGGCATTTCGATTGCGTGGTGTCGGACAGCCGACTCGGACTGTGGTCGAGCGCGGTGCCGAGCTACTGCATCTTCCATTCGATCCACCAGCGCGTGCCGTTCTTCAGCGGCCTGACCGAATGGTTCGTCGAATGGGGCCAGCGGCACCTCCTGGACGGCTTCACCAAGATACTGATCCCGGATGTGGCCGAAGACGGCGGCCTTTCCGGTTGGCTCGGCCACGATCCGGTGTTCGACTGGGGCGAGGGCAGGTTGGTGTACATCGGCCCCTTGTCCAGCGTGCCGCGCATGGACGTGGCGCAGGACATCGACGTGTTTTTTTCGGTGTCCGGCATCGAACCGCAGCGCGGCTTGCTCGAAGACCTGGTGCTGAAGGCGCTGCCGAAGCTTTCCGGGAAGATCGTCGTGACGCTGGGGCGCCCGCACGACGAAGGAGAATCCCGCGAGGTCGCGGGCGCCACGGTGTACAACTATCTCGATCGGCGGCGCCAGGCCGAGATGCTCAACCGGGCCAGGCTGGTCATGACCAGGTCGGGTTACACCACCTTGATGGAACTCGCGGGCCTCGGTCGCAAGGCGCTGTTCGTGGCGACGCCCGGGCAGAGCGAGCAGGAATACCTCGCGCGTTTCCATCGTGACAAGGGATACGTATGGTCGGTGGAACAGAAGGACCTCGACATGCTTCCCGACATCGAACGCGCGCGCGTGGCGGGCGGCATCCCGCGCATGGACGTTTCGACCTCAACCGGAAACTTCCTGGCCGCCGTCGGATGAGCCGTGCCCCCCATGCGAGGGAATCTCGCGCCACGTCGATGCGACCATCGGAAGGCACAGCAGCCAGATCGCGCCGGTCCACACGATGCGGAAACCCAGCATCATCGCGAGTCCATCGGTGTAGCCGATGCCCCATGCCCGGGCCACCACCATGCCCAGGATGTCGACCGTGCCGATCTGGCTGACCAGCCCGACGCCGACCAGGATCACCGCCAGCGAGAACATGTAGATCGTTGCCGCGTCGATGAAGCCGAGATGTTGCACGTGCATGCCGCGGGCAACCTGCCAGAACGCGACCGTCAGGGCCCCGAGGTAGATCGCGGCCAGCACCAGGCTGACGCCGATCGTCGGCGGCGTGCACAGCTTGCGCAAACCGTCCAGCAATTCGACGCCGCCTGCCGCGGCCTTCTTCAGCCATTCCCGCTGCACGCCGTCGGCGAGTCCGCGCGCCCTGTCGTCGAACCACACCGCGGCGGCCACGAATGCAATGAACAGCACCAGCAACCCCACGGCGGTCCAGCGCACCGAAGTCCAGCCGGGTACGCCCACGACCGCAAGGAACAGCAACACCACCATGATCTCGACCAGCAGCATCATCACCGTTGCGGCGGAACTGCGGCCGACGTGGACGCGACGCGACGCGGACAGGACCCAGTTCTGCGAGAACAATCCCAGCGGCAGGGTAAGCGTCATCTCGCCCACCCCGAACGCCAGCCAGAAGGGCCGGGCGGGAATCGAGACGCCGATCCGCTTCAACATCCAATGCAGTTGTACCGCCTTGCAACCGAGGTAGATCGCCGCGCAACCAACCGCGACGCCCGGCACGTGCAGCGGCAGCGCCTTCAGGCGGCCCACCACCTTGTCCAGGTCGCCCAGCTTGAATGCGAACATCAGCAAGGCGGTGGCCAGCAGCACCGGCAGGATCACCTGTGGCCTGAGGATTGCGTGCGTGCGCGCCAGCAACTTCAGCATGGCAAGACCCGATCGACCCCGGGCACGAGATCGCCGAGGTTGTTGTCGAGGTAACGCGCGGTGCCTGCGCACGAGTGCCAGCCGGGTGCCGCATCCCGCGGGCACGTGTTTTCGAAGCCACCACCACGGCGCGCGATCAAATGCTTGCGCTCGAGCCAGCGCAGCCTTGCACGGGCGATGCAGGGTACCCCACGGTGCGCGAACAACGGATCCATTGACGGATGCGCGACGCGCAGCGCGGTGCAGCACCGGGCCATCCATCCCGCGAACTCATCGCGCGTGAACACGCGTGGTCCGTGCAGCAGCCAGCGCGCCAGCAGGTGGCTCGGCGTGACCGGCGCGAGTCGGAGGATCGTGCCGCGCAGCGCGGCGTCGAACGCACGCCGATGGAGCGTCGTATCGGCGCGGAAGCGCTCGCCGATGCGCACGACGACCCGCGAGCGTCCCGCCGCGAGGGTGTCGTAACCCAAGGCCATCGGCTGGATCCACGGCGGCTTCGCCGCAAGGTGCGCGAGCCGGAAGAACCCTGCGCGGGTGCGGCCGAAATGGCCATCCATCGAAATCGTGCCTTCCGGCGAGAAGTACACGCAATCGCCGTGATCGAGTCGCCTCGCGAAATGTGCGAGTTGCGCGTCGACGGTGGCGCGGAACGCCGGGGTGATGGCTTCCAGCGTCGCGACTTTCAGGCGGCGCAAGCCCCACCATTTTTCGAGGGCCGGATGGTTTGCGCGCTCGATGCACGCCTCCAGGGGCGCGTGTCGCGCGTCGAGTTCGCGCTGCCCGCGCGCGTTGAGCAGCTTGCTGCAATCGGCATCATCGAGGCCGGCATCGGCCAGCGCATGCAGCGCTTCGCCAACGGTGAACTCGCGCACGCGCCGCATCGGTTCGGCGTGGCCAAGCGGGAAGAACCACGCCAGCGAGACATGCCCCAGCAGTGCCGACAACGGGCGTGGCCAATGCACCGTCAGACGCGCCAGGATGCCGGGCCGGAACAAGTCTTCGCGGGTGGCGTAGAACGGCAGCTTGTTGCGGAAATGCAGGCCGCGCCGCTGCACCAGCACGACGCCCAGCATCGGACCGTCCACGTCGCGCTGGTGGTTGGACGCGATCAGTGAACCCGGCGCGAGCGCGAAGTTTTCGGGCATCACGATCTCGCGGTCGTAGCACATGCGGATCCACAGGTCGAACCCCATCTGCAACAGCCAACTGCCGGCCGGGTGCGCAGCGTCGGTCGCCGCGGGAAGGTGCGCCCACCCGGGGTCCGCTGGTGATGCCGCTGGCGTCGCACGTTGCTGCATTCACAAGGGCCCGTTGACCCCGTGCCCACGTTGGTAGTGCCGGCCTTTCCAGATCGAGCGGGTGCCTGCGAGCGCGCGCCACGCTGAATACCAGGTCGCCACGAGAAAGAACGTTGCGGCGAGCGGCAGCAGCAACGCTGCCAATGGGTTGCGACGGTAGTACATCAGGGTCGGCAGGTAACACGCGAGCATCGCCAGCGTGGCCAACAATCCAAGGGCATGCACGGTGCGGATCGATCCGGACGCCAGCGCGAACACGGGAATCCAGAACGCCACGACCAGCATCACGGAAACGGCGATGGTCAACGACAGCGATTCGCGAAGCTGCACGAATGCGGTGCGCGCGACCATGCGTGCGATGTCGGCAAAGCCTGCGCGGCGAAGGCTGTTCGCGCCGTGCGTCAGGCCGATCCAGCAGCGGCATCCCTTGCGTTTCACACGCGCGGCCAGCGTGCAGTCGTCGATGATCGCGCCGCGCCACGCGCCGAAACCGCCGGCGTCCAGCAGCGCTGCGCGGTCGACCAGGACCACGCCGCCGGCCGCCGCGGCGACGCGTGAGCCCGTGCGGTTGGCCAGCGCGAACGGGTACAGCAGCTTGAAGAAATACACGAACACCGGCAGCAACCAGCGTGCGGCGAGGCCATCCCAGCCTGGTTCCGCGCACAGCGACACGAGCGCGTAGCCTTCGTCGGCCTTGCGTTGCAACGCCGCGACGATCCCGGGCGCGAGACGGATGTCCGCGTCCAGCAGCAGCACGCGCGGCGTGGTGACGCGTTCGAGGCCCTGCTGCAAAGCCCACAACTTTCCGGTCCAGCCCGCGGGCGGCGGGGTTCCGGCGATCGACGTGAGGTTGGGCAGACGACTCGCCTGCGCGATTGCCGAAGTGCCGTCGCTGGATTGGTCGTCGATCAGGACCACGGGCGCAGTCGGCGCTGCGATCGTCAGGGCGCGCAGGGTTTCGCCGATCACGCCCGCTTCGTTGCGCGCGGGGATCAGCACCGTGAAATCCGCACGTGGCTTCGGTGGCACCGCATCGGCCTCCAGGCGTTCACGGCACAGCCACGCGCCCCAGGGTGCGAGCAGCACGCCGGTCCAGCACGCCAGGGCGACGGCGGCGAGGACCAGCGGGATCATGCTCGCTGCCCCATGCGTGCCTTCAGTGCGGCATGCCGCCGAAATGCGCGATCGGGATGGTGCTGTGCGGGTGGCGCCGATTGGGTTCCGGCGTGTCGTACAGGATGGGCGGATCGGCCGCGAATGGACCCGTGAGTTTCGGGCCGCGCAGGCTGGTCCACAGCGCCTTCAGCGGATGCGCGGACGCATCGGCAGCGGCGGTGCCTTCGAATCCGCAATGTGCCATGCAGTTCGCGCACTTCGGGTTGCGGCCGACGCCGTAGTTGTCCCACTTCGTGTTGTGCATCAGGTCGGAGAAGGTTTTTTCGTAGCCTTCATCGACCAGCAGGTAGCACGGCTTCTGCCAACCGAACACGTTGCGGCAGGGCATGCTCCAGGCGGTGCACTGGTAGCCCTGGTTGCCGCACACGAAATCCAGGAACAGGCTGGAATGCGACAGCGGCCACTTGCCGTGTGTTTGCTTGCGGCGCTTGAAGATGTTGCGGAAGAGCTCCTTGGACTGGCGCCGGCCCATGAACACGTCCTGGCGTGGCGCGTGTTCGTAGTGATAGCCGGGCGACACGGTGATGCCGTCCACCTTCAGATCGTTGGTTGCAAAGTCGAAGAACTCGGCGACCTCGTCGGGCTTGGCGGTGGTGAACAGCGTGGTGTTGATGTTGACGCGGAAGCCGCGCTTCTTCGCGGCGCGGATGGCGGACACCGCGACATCGAAGATGCCCTCGCGGCCCACGCTCTCGTCGTGGCGCTTGCGCATGCCATCGAGGTGCACCGAAAACGTCAGGTGTTCGGACGGCGTGAACAGGTCGAGTTTCTTCTCCAGGAGGATCGCGTTGGTGCACAGGTACACGTACTTGCCGCGTGCGATGATCCCTTCGACGATCTGCTTGATGTCGTGGTGGATCAGCGGTTCGCCGCCGGGGATCGACACCATCGGCGCGCCGCATTCGTCCACCGCCGCAAGGCATTCCTCGACCGACAAGCGTTGTTTCAGGATGTGCGAGTCGTAATCGATCTTGCCGCATCCGGGGCAGGCGAGGTTGCACTGGAACAGCGGCTCCAGCATCAGCGTCAACGGGTAACGCGTCACGCCGCGCAGTCGGCGGCCGATGATGTAGGTCGCCACCTTGAATTGCTGGCGGATGGGGATGGACATGGCGAATCTCCTGCGGCGCCTGGCGCCTTGTCGATCCGCATGGTGGACCGCCGCGTGTCAACGCGGCGTTGAGGCCGCGCGCAAGCGATTCACGTGGGTTTCAGGGCGACCGCGATGCCGTGATCAGGCTTCGCACTGGCGTCGTGGCGGGACATCGCTGCCCGGCAGCCGGTCGGCGAATTCGCCGCGCAGGCGCTGCCACTCCATTTTCAGCCAGGGCGTGAAGTGTCCGGGCGATTCCGCGATTTCGCGATCCAGCGCGTCGGGTTTCACGTAGCGCCACGCCGCGATCTCGGTGTCGTTGACGCGTACCGGTGCGTCGGACGTGCCGACGTACACCCAGCACAGTTCGGTTTCCGAACCGGCATCGCCGTACTCGGCGTGGTACTGGAACTTGTAAAGGTATTGCAGCGGGCAGGTGAAGCCGAGTTCCTCGCGCAGGCGACGTTGCGTCGCGGTATCCATGTCCTCGCCGCCGCGCGGATGGCTGCAGCAACTGTTGGCCCAGTAGCCCGGCCACAGCGGTTTCGACGCGGCGCGTTGTTGCAGCAGCAGTTCGCCGGCCGGATTGAACACGAACAACGAGAACGCGCGGTGCAGGATGCCTTTGCCCGCGTGCGCGTCGGCCTTGCTGGCGTGGCCGATCTCGCGGTCGGCTTCGTCGACGAGGATCAGCCGTTCGGAGTCGAACGACACGACGCGGTCATCGACGGCACGTTTGTCTTCGTGTTCACCCAATGTTGCTCTCCATCGCTTGGTAACCGGCCTGCTGCAAAGCGCGCACCACGCGGCCCGGATCGTCCGGGCACAATGCGATCATCGCGCCGCCGCCGCCGCCGCCGGTGAGCTTGGCGCCCACCGCGCCATTCGCGCGCGCGACCTGGATCATCTCTTCCAATTCCCAACTCGACACCTGCAGCGCATTCAGCTGGCCCTGGCAGATGTTCATCAGTTCACCGAACTGTTGCAGGTCCCACGCTTCCAGCGCCTTGATGCCCTGCATTGCCAGCGCATCGATTTCATCGAAGATGCGTTCGTAGAGTTTCCTGTTGCGCTGCCACGCTTCGCGCACGCGGCCGACGGTGCGCGCGGTCAGGCTTTCCACGCCGGACAAGCCGATCACCATCGGCAGCGGCTTGGCGAAGTGCAGCGGTTCCACCACCGGCGGCTCGCCGCGCTGGAACAGCAGCGGCTGGCCGTAGGTCGCGACGGTGTTGTCGATGCCGGACGGCGTGCCGTGTGCGACGCGCTCGCATTCGTAGGCAAGCGCGCACACCTGCTGGTCGGTCAGGCCGAGCGCGCAATGATGGTCGAGCGCACGGATCACCGCGACCGCGAGCGCGGCCGATCCGCCGAGACCGTTGGCGCGCGGCAGGTTCGGATAGACCTGGATGCGCAGCGGGCGATCGGTGAGTTCGAGCTTCTGCAGGATCAATTCGAGCGATTGCAGGAACGAACCCGGGTGCTTGGTGCCCGGATGCAGTCGCGATTCGACGCCCCAGCGCGGGATGATGAGCTGCGTGCCGTCATCGGATTCCTCGGCGCGCGCGCGGATCGCCATCGGTACCGGCACCGCGATCGCATGGCGGCCGTACACCACCGCGTGTTCGCCCAGCAGGATGGCCTTGCCATAGCCGGTCGCGTATTCGGCTTCCTCGACCGGCCCGAAGCCGTGCGCGACGGTCTTCGCTTCCGGCTGCACCTGGGTGCGGACCTCGGCGATGATTTCCCTGGCCTTCCACACCTTGATCTCGCCGGAATCGAGCAGGCGTTCGACCACGGTCTCGAAGATTTCGGGCGTGGCGCCGGCGCTCACCGCGACGCTGCGTGCGTGCAGGGTCATGTGGCCCTGCTGGATGCCGTCGGTCACCAATGCGCGCAACGCCGAGAAATTCTGCGCCAGGCCGACCGCACCCATGATCTCCGCGAGTTCGCGCGCGGACGCGACATTGAGCAGGCGCAGGTTGAGCGCAACCGTCGCGTTCGATTGCAGGTTGCCGCCGACGGTGCCGACCTTCATCGGCATCTCGATGGTGCCGACCAGGTTGCCCTGGTCATCCTTGTACCAGCGCGTCAGCGAGGTGTAATGCTCGCCACGGGCGGCGTAGGCGTGCGCGGCGGCTTCCAGCGCGCGCCAGTCGTTGCCGGTCGCGAGCGCAACCGCGTCGACGCCGTTCATGATGCCCTTGTTGTGGGTGGCGGCGCGGTACGGGTCGCACACCGCAAGGTCGTTCGCGAGGATGATGCCGTCGCGCACCTGCTCACCATCGTAGCCCTTGCCCGCGAGCAGCTCCGCCGGAATCACGGCCTTGGCCCACACCAGCGCACGGTCGGTGAGGTTGGAAAGAATCCGCAGGAACACCTTGCCGCCGGTGATGCCTTCCACCAGTGGCGCCACGCCTTCGCACATGGTGTTGACCATGTTGGCGCCCATCGCATCGCAGGTGTTCACCAGCAGGTGCAGCACCACCATGTCGCGTCGGCCGTCGGCGGCCGGGTGGATGCGCACCTCGATATCCTTGGCGCCACCGCCGCGCGCAACCATGTTGGGATGCAGGCTGTTGGCGAGGTTGATGATCTCCTGCTTGCGTTGCAGCAACGCGGCCTGCGCGGCGGCCGAGTTGTCGATGTCGACGATCTGTACCTGGCCAATCAGGATCGGATCGGTACTGCGCGTGGTGAAACCACCCGCGGAGCGCACCAGCTTCGCCGCGGAGGAGAGCGCGGCGACGATCGAGGGTTCCTCGACCACCAGCGGCACGACATGATCCTTGCCGTTGATCAGGAAGTTGAGGCCGAGTCCCAGCGGCAGGCCCATCACGCCGACCACGTTCTCGATCATCTTGTCGGCGCGGGCGACGCTGAGCGTGTGCGCGCCGCTCGACAGGACCTGGAAATCCTCGCGAGAAAGCAGGCCGCGTTCGCGCACCAGGTTCACGCGTTCGGGCACCGACAATTTGTAGAAACCCGGAAACCTCGACTGATCCATCTGTGTTCCTTGGAAGCCTCAACCGTTTGACGCAACCGCCAGACCCTTCGGGTCTTCTGCCAGACCGATCACGGGGTAGCCCGCCTGCGCAACGCGCACGGCGAATGCCCGCAACCGCACATCTTCCACGGCGAATGTGACGCCCACGTCACCGCCGCCCGCGCCACAGCTCTTGTAGACGCACCCGCAATCTACGGCGATCGCGGCGATCGCCCGATGCTCGCGGCTGGCGATGTCCGCACCCGCGGCCTCGCCGAAGCGCGCCAGCGCGTCGGCGTAATCGTGGAAGCTGGACAGGAAGGCGGCGGCATCCTTGGCGGCGACTGCGTCGATGCCGCGTGAAGAAATTGTAGCGAGTTCATGCATGCGTTGCGCGTAGGCTGCGGGCTCGCGTCCACGCCAGGCATCGACCGTGGCCAGCATCGCGCTGGTCGAAGCCGGGCGGCCACTGTAGACACAGCACCAGCACAGACCGTCGGGCAATTCCAGGGGTTTGATGCGCGTGGTCCCACCGTCCAGCTGGAAGCGCGACAAGCCACCCGACAGTGACGCCGCGATATCGATGCCGCTGCCGTGGCCGTGCTGGATCGCGCGGTGCGCGGCGATGGCTTCGTCGAGCGTCGGCGGCGCGAGGTTCGCGTGTGCATGCAACGCGCCGAGCAGTGCGACGGTGAGCGCGGCGCTGGAACCGAGCCCCAGTTTCTCGCGCCTGCCTGCATGGTCCAGATAAAACGCGTCGCTGTCGAGTT
>DATEKI010000265.1:0-18701 GCA_035277545.1 Rhodanobacteraceae bacterium
GCGGATGCGCGCGATAGCCGCGCGTCTGCCCGGCCATCACCGCGCGCGCCAGCAGTGCCTCGCGCCAGGCGGCCGTCAGGCCCTTCGAATCGAGATATCGCGGATGCAGGCTCCACAAGCGCATCGACACATTGTGTCAGAGCGCGGGTGTTCCGGCGCTGATGGACCTGCTGGTGCCGAAGGTGGGACTCGAACCCACACGCTTTTAAGGGCGGCGGATTTTGAGTCCGCTGCGTCTACCGATTCCGCCACTTCGGCCAAGCCGCCAAGTATGCGGGAATCCGCACCGCGCGGCTAGTGGGCGGTTGCCGCGCCGGCGTCCAACTGCAGGGTGCGTTCGTGGCGCAGGTACCACTCGCCGTGCTCGGGTTCGAACACGCTGCAGTGGGTCATCTCGTCCTGGTAGACGTGCACGCTGACGGCGAGATCGGTGCCGCTGGCGTTGCAGATGGTGTGGTGCTCATGTGGCGGGATCAGGCTGCCGGCCGAGCCCGCGCCGGCCTGGATCGCGCCCGCCGGGACGAAGCGGTAGCGGGTGTCGTCGTGTTCGCGCAGCTCGTACTGCACCACTTCCAGCGCACCCTGCCATACCGCCTCGACGCACCACATGCCGGCGTGGTCGTGGATCGGCGTGCCTTGGCCGGGGCTCCAGGTCATCGCCACCACGCAGTAACGGTGTTCGGGGCTGCGATAAAGCTCACGCCGCGCATAGTGCTCGGCGCAACCTTCGAATACGCAGTCCGGCAGGCGGACGTCGCCCGAGTGGATGGCATCGCACAATGCCGAGCGCAGCGCACGCATCGTGCTGGCGGTGTCGCCGGCCACGACGGCGGCGTCGAAAGCGCGGATCAGTTTGTCGCGGCCCTGGAAATTCATGCCCATGGCATAAGCATATAACGGCGGCGATCAGGATGCCCGGCGGTGGAAATCAGGGCGACGCCATGAAAGCGCCGATGGCGGCGCCGAAGCGGCCGGTATCGACCAGGAAGGCATCGTGGCCCTGCGGGGAATCGAGGCCCACGAACGTGGTGTCTGTGCCGGTGGCGCGCAGGTCTTCCGCCAGTTGCTGCTGCTGTTCGAGCGGGAACAGGATGTCGGTTTCGACGCCGATGACCAGCGCGCGTTCCAGTTTCATTTTCGCCAGCGCATTGCGCACCGAGGTGGCGGGGTCGGACGTGCCGCCGTATTCGGCGAGGTCGAACCAGTCGGACGCACGCGACAGGTACAGGTAGCAGTTCGGGTCGAACGAACGGGTGAAGCGGCGCGCGTGCGCGTTGAGATAGGACTCGATCTCGAATTCCGCGCCGAACGGATCGTCTTCGCGCTTTTCGGGATCGAGCCGGATGCGGCCGAAGCGCCCACGCCATTCCAGCGCCGAGCGATAGGTGATGACGCCCAGCTTGCGCGCGATGTTCATGCCGGTTTCGGGGTAATGGGCGTCGTCGTAGCGGCCCTCGTTCCAGTTCGGGTCGAGGCGGATCGCCTCGCGCTGCAGCGAACGGATCGCGATCGCGAAGGGTTGCGCGCGCGGCGCGGTGCACACGCTCACGTGCGCGCGTGCGAAGCCCGGATGGTGCGCAAGACAACCCAGTGCCGCCATGCCGCCCATCGAGCAACCGACCAGTGCCGCAAGCCGCTCGATGCCGAGCCCGCGCGCCAGGGCATGACCGGCGTTGCCCGCGTCTTCGAGCGACAATTCGGGGAAGTCGAGGCGCCAGGTGTCGCCCGTCTCGGGATTGACGGAAGCGGGCCCGCTCGAACCCTTGCAGCTGCCCAGCGTATTCACGCAGACCACGAACCAGCGACTCGTGTCGATGGCCTTGCCGGGGCCGACGATGTCTTCCCACCAGCCGGGCGAGTCGTCGATGGCGTTGCGTGCCGCGTGCGCGCTGGGCGACAGCCCGGTCATGATCAGCACCGCGTTGTCGCGCGCAGCGTTCAGCGTGCCCCAGGTTTCGTACGCGAGCCGCGCGCCGCGCAGTTCGCCGCCACGTTTCATGCTGAAGGGCGAGGGCAGGTCGAAGTATCGGCGGGCGTCGGCCATGATGTAGCTTCGTGCAGGCGGAACCCGCAAGGGTAACGAGTGCGGCGGCCAGCGCCAAGGACGTGCCCACCGGATGGCATCCTCCCGCGCCTGCGGTGCGGCCCCCTTCCTTCGGAAGACGGTGATCAGTCCACCTTGTCGATGGTCAACGCAACCGGCGCGTGCGAATCGGTGGCGACTTCAACCGGCGTGGATTCCAGGTCGCCCGCTTGCGGCATCGCGTTGCCGCTTTTGCTGATGCGCGCCGCGACATCCACCCTGGAGAATTTCGACAATGTCATCGTAGGCGTCATGGCCATCGCGTCGGTCAGCGTGACCTTTGCGGGCAATTCGGACGCCTTGAGGCGCGCGACCGCCAACGGCATCGGCGGGCCATCCACCGCGCGGGCGAACACGAACAAGGTGTCACCGGGTTGCACCTTCGCGGCGAGCTTCGGGTCGAGTTTGACGGTGACGTTGATCGCAATCCTGCTCTGGGTAGCGGCAGCCGATGACGTGGGCGCGGGATCGGCCGCGGCAACCGTCGCGCCCCGCGAACCGCCCGCACGCGCTTCGGCGTCCGCCAGTTCCTGTTTCACGGCATCGGCCACGCGGGAACCTGGATCCAGCAGCGGCAGCAGGGTTTTCCATTGTTTCGCCGCATCGGCGTAATCGTTGCGCTGGAAATCGCTGATGCCGAGCAGCCACAGCGCGCGCTGGTGGGTTGGTTCTATCTGCAGCGCGCGTTGCAGCTTCGCGCGCGAGGCATCGTCGATCCGGTGCGAAGGACTTGTTTCCGCCGTCGCTTCCACCCACGCGACCATCGCGTCCGGATCGTCGGGTTTCAGTTTCAGCAAATGGTTCAACGCGTCCAGTGCCTGCTGCGGCTCGTTCAACGACGAATACGCCTGCGCGAGCAGCGCCCAACCCTTGGCGTCGTCGGGTTTGCGCGCAAGGCTTTCCTGCAACTGTCGCGTGGCTTCGGCGAGTGTCGCGTGGTCATCGGCGGGCGGGGGTTGCAGGGCTTGCGGCGTGCCGACCATGAGGTATGCGCCCAGCACGGCCGGTGGCGTCACGAGCGCAAGCACGAGCGCCAGCACGAACGGCGCACGCGGGCGCCCCGTGCGACGCGCGCTGCGCAGCAGCGGCACCAGGACGCAGGCAAGGGCGGCCACCACCATGATGGCGGCGATGACGAGAAAACGCGTGGTCACCAGTCGTCTCCGGTTTCTTCGGTGATCGCGGCGGCCGGGCGCGTGCGCCGGCGCAGCAGCACGACCACCACGACGCCGCCGGCGAGCAGGATCGCGGGGGTGCCGAACCACAGCGCGATCGTCGATGGCGCCAGCGGCGGGTCGTACAGAATGAAGGTGGAATAGCGTGCGACCAGCCAGTCCTTGATTTCCTTGTCGCTCTTGCCCTGCTGCATCATGTCGAAGATCTGCCGCCGCAACTGCTTGGCGAAATCGGCGTTGGATGACAGCAGGCTTTCGTCCTGGCACACCATGCAGCGCAGTTCGCGGGTCAGGTGCTGGAAACGATCGCGCTGGGCGGTATCCTTGAACGGCAGGGGATCGATCGCGAACGCCGCGGCGCTGAGCGCCAGCGCGAATGCAACGATGGCAACTGTCATCACGTGCCGAATGCGCCGAAGCCGGTTCTTCCCCTCTCCCTTCGGGAGGGGGTGCCGCGCAGCGGCGGGTGAGGGTACGGGCGAAGCGGAGCGCTGGTGCGACCCCGAACCCTCACCCCTGCCCTTCTCCCGGGGGGAGAGGGGTTCAAGCCATGCAAGCAGGCGCTTCATGTACCCGCTCCCTGAAGTGCGCGGATCTTCGGCTCCAGTTCCTTCGCGATCACGTCGGGCGTCAGCGGGCCGATGTGCTTGTAGCGGATGATGCCGTTCGCGTCGATCAAATAGGTTTCCGGCGCGCCGTACACGCCGAAGTTGATCGCGGTTTCGCCGGATTGGTCGGTGACCACTTCGTGGTACGGGTCCCCGTGGCGATCCAGCCAGGCGCGTGCATCCTGCGGCGCGTCCTTGTAGTCGTAGCCGATCAGTGGGATGCCGAACTTGTCGCGGTAGGCCATCAGCACCGGGTGTTCGTCGCCGCAGGCGAAGCACCAGCTCGCGAACACGTTGAGCAGATACGGTTTGCCGAGCAGGTCCGCCCTGGTGACGAATTGCGTCGGATCGTCCAAGCGCGGCAGGCGGAACGCGGGCGCCGGCTTGTCGATCAGCGGACTAGGCACGAAACGCGCGTCGTGGGTCTGGTTCCACACCAGTCCGACCACGAAAAACGCCACGAGCGCCGCGAACACGATCAGCGGCACGAAGCGGCCGAGAGGCTTGCGCACCACCTCGCTCACGCTTCGCCTTCCGCCAGTTTGCGCGGCGCTTCCGACTCGGGTTTCGGTTGCACGGTTTCCGGTTCCACCGCGCGCTTCAGGCGGAAGCGTTTGTCAAGGACCACCACGAATCCGCCCAGCATCATGAACACGCCACCGCCCCAGATCCAGCGCACGAACGGCTTGTCGTACACCCGCAGCGACCACGCGCCATCACCGATCGGATCACCCAGCGACACGTACAGGTCGCGGAACACGCCCGCCTGGATCGCGGCCTCGGTCTGTACCTGTCCGCCGGAATACGTGCGTTTCTGCGGATGCAGCGTCACGACGTGCCTGCCGTTGCGCGTGATCACCACGGTGCCTTGCTGCGCGCGATAGTTCGGCCCCCGGGTTTCAACGACGCCATTGAAGTGGAAGTCGTAGGCGCCGACGTCGACGTTCGCGCCGGGCTTCATGCTGACGTCCTGCTCCACGCTCATGGAAGTCGTCAGGATCGCGCCCGCGATGAACACGCCGATGCCGAAGTGTGCCAGCATCATGCCCAGCATTTCGAACGGATAACGCTTGCCGCGCGGCGCCTCGCGCCAGCGCTTGGTCGCGAACATCGCGACGCCCGCCATCACCCACACGGCGGCAGTGATGCCGAGCAACTGATACCAGCCGCGCGCACCAACGATGAAACCGATCATGCCGGCCGCGACGGCCAGCGCGACGATGCGGATCAAGGCATTCCGCCACACCTTCAGGTCGGCCTTGCCCCAGCGCGACAGCGGGCCGAACGGCAAGGCAAGCACCAGCGGCGTCATCAGGATCAGGAACAGCGGACCGAAGTAGGGCGGACCGACCGAAATGCGGCCGATGTTCAGCGCTTCGCCGACCAGCGGATACAGCGTGCCGAGCAGCACCATCGCGCAGGCGACCGTAAGCATCAGGTTCCCGATCACCATCAGCGTTTCGCGCGAAGCGAGCGCGAACGACTTGCCGCCGGTGACTTTCGGCGCGCGCAGTGCGTACAGCAGCAGCGACCCGCCCACCACCACGGCGAGATAGACAAGGATGAAGATGCCGCGCGAGGGCGCGAAGGCGAACGCATGCACGCTGGTGAGCAGGCCCGAACGCACCAGGAATGTGCCGAGCAGCGAGAACGCGAAGCCGAAGATCGACAACAGCAGCGTCCACGCGCGCAGGCCGTCGCGCTTGTCGGTGATCGCCTGCGCATGGATCAGCGCGGCGCCGATCAGCCACGGCATGAACGAGGCGTTCTCGACCGGATCCCAGAACCACCAGCCGCCCCAGCCGAGTTCGTAGTACGCCCACGCGCTGCCGGCGACGATGCCGAGCGTGAGGAAGCCCCACGCGACGTTCGTCCACGGCCGCGCCCAGCGCACCCAGGTGGATTTCAGTTCACCGCCCAGCAGCGAGGCGATCGCGAATGCGAAGGCCACGCTGAAGCCGACATAGCCCATGTACAGCGTGGGCGGATGGAACACGAGACCGGGATCCTGCAACACCGGGTTCAGATCGGCGCCGTTGGCCGGCACCGGGAACTGCCGCAGGAACGGATTCGAGGTCGTGATCATGTAGAGCAGGAAACCGAACGCCACGAAGCCGAGCACTCCGATCACGCGCGAGAAGAACGCCTCGGGCAGTTTGCCGCCGAACACCACCAGCGCCAGCGTCCAGCCATTGAGGATCAGCATCCACAACAGCAGCGACCCCTCGTGCGCGCCCCACACGGCCGACAACTTGTAAAACCACGGCAGCGACAGATTGGAGTTCTGCGCGACGTAGGCGACCGAGAAATCGTTGGTCCAGAACGACCACATCAATATGCCGAACGCCAGCGCCACGAACACGAACTGCCCGATCGCAAGGGAGCGTGCCGTCGCCATCAGCGGCGCGCTGCCGCGCCATGCACCGATGATCGGCAACGCGCACTGCAGCCCCGACAACAGCAGCGCGAGGATCAGAGCGACCTGGCCAAGTTCGGGGTTCACTGCGAACCTCCGTGCCCGGCGTTCGGCGGAATCTTGTGCTCTTCCTTCGCCTTGGCGATCGCCTGTGCGACCTGCGGCGGCATGTACGTCGAGTCGTGCTTGGCAAGCACCTGGGTCGCGACGAACTTGCCGTCTTTCATCGAACCGGTGGTGATGGTGCTCTGGCCAACGCGGAACAGGTCGGGCAGGATGCCGGTATAGGTCACCGGGATGCTCTGGAAGCGATCGGTGATCACGAAGTCGGTCGTCAGCGAACCGGGCACGCGATGCACGCTGCCTTCCTCGACGATGCCGCCCAGCCGGAACGGATGTCCGTCCGGCGCCTTGCCCGCATCGACTTCCGTTGGCGAGTACAGGTAGGTCATGTTCTTTTGCAGGGCGAAAACCGACAGGCCCGTCGCGACCGCAACCGCGCCGAGGATCAGCAGCGTGATGATCAATCGCCGCTTGCGCACCGGATTCATGTCGATGCCTCCGCGCGCGGAACGCGCGCGCTGCGGGTGCGTTCGCGCGCGAGCTTGCCGCGCAGTTCGCGGGTCAGCCGGCGGTGGCGCAAGCCCGGCGCGAACCAGTCCCACGCCAGCACGATGAGGAACACCGCGTACGCGGGCCACACGTACATCGCGTAACCACCCATTGCGAGCCAGTGCATCATGTCAACTCTTCACTCCATCGGGCGTGGGCGCATGCAGCGCAATGGAAGGCGTACCTCCACAACCCCGCCGATTACGTCCGGAATCGGCCGCCCCCTTGACTCAAGGGGGCACAAAATTGCAAACCAGTGAGCCATGTCAGGTGGGTGCCCCCGTCTTCTGCGCGGGTTGTGCGCCGACCAATGCGCGTACCCATTGCTTGCCGCTTTCCAGCGAAAGCAGCCCGGTGCGCGTGCGGCCGAGCAGGCTCGCGAAGAAATACAGGTGCGTCGCCAGCGCCATCACCAGCAATGGCCACAGCATCGACGGCGCGATCGAGGAACGTGCGGGATCGAGGAAGTCGACGGTCGTGCCTTGGTGCAGCGTGTTCCACCATTGCACGGAGTAGTGCACGATCGGCAGGTTGACGATGCCGACCAGCGCCAGCAGCGAGGCCGCGCGGGCACCGCGGCGGCGATCCTCGAAGGCGTTGTACAGGCCGAGCACGCCGAGGTAAAGGAAGAACAGCACGAGTTCCGAAGTGAGCCGCGCATCCCACGTCCACCACGTGCCCCACATGGGTTTGCCCCAGAGCGAGCCGGTGACGAGCGTGATGAAGGTGAATGCGGCGCCGACCGGCGCGCATTCCATCGCGATCACCTCGGCCAGTTTCACGCGCCACACCAGTGCGACCAGTCCGGCGATGGCCATCGTCGCGTAGATGAAAAGGCTCATCCACGCGCTCGGCACATGGATGAAGATGATCCGGTACGCATCGCCCTGCTGGTAATCGGGTGGCGCCAGCACCAGCCCGCCGTACAGGCCGACCGCCGCGCTGACCAGTGCCACCGCCATCAGCCACGGACGCAACGCGCCCGCGAAGCGGTAGAAGTTCGGCGGCGAGCCGAGCCAATGCATCCAGTGGGGAAGGTAGGAACGGGACATCTCAAGACTCGACCGCGATCCTGATGGCCGCCGCGCATGCAAGCGGTGCCAGCACGATCGCCAGGACCAGGGCTGCCGCCAGCCACGTCAACGGGGCGATGTACGGCATGCCGGACTGCGCCGCGGCAACCGCGCCGGCGGCGAAGATCACCACCGGGACGGCCAGTGGCAACAACATCAAGGCCAGCAGGATACCAGAGCGGCGCGCCCCGGCTGCCAGCGCCGACAGCACCGAACCGAGCAACGCCAGCAGTGGTGTAGCCAACAGCAGCGCGACGATCAGCACCGGCAGCACTTTCACGGGCAGATTCAGGAGAGCGCCCAGGAGGGGCATCACGACGACCAAGGGTAGGACGGTGGTCAGCCAGTGCGCGATGACCCGGGTCAAGGCCAGCAGCGCCAGCGGCTGCGGTGCCAGCAGCCACTGTTCCAGGGTGCCGTCTTCCAGGTCCGCGCGGAACATCGATTCCAGTGCCGGCAGCATCGCCAGTACCACGATCACCAGCAGCACGCCGCCCGCGATGCGCGACAGCAGTTCCGGGTCCGGACCCAGCGCGAACGGGAACAGTGCCGCGACGATCACCGCGTACAGCAGCGGCAGGAACAATTCGCCGCGGCGCCGCCATGCCAGCACGAAATCGCGGCGCAGCAACGCGGCGCAGGCGCCGGCGCCGGCGGTCCCCGCGCGTCCCGTCGCCGTCACGACGCCTGCTCCGTCCGGGATCGATTGCGCTGTGTCGGCCATGGCTCAGGCGACAAGATGGATGTGCCGTGCGGCCGGGTCGGCGAACCGCACCGCGCCATGGCTGGTGACCAGTGCCGCGCCGCAGCTTGCACAGTGTTCCGCGACCAACGCATTGACGAGGTCGATCCCGTGGCGATCGAGGTTGGCGTAAGGCTCGTCGAGCAGCCAGACGTCGCCCGGCAGCAGCAACAGCCGTGCGAGGCCGACGCGTTTCTTTTGTCCCGCCGAGAGCGTGCGCAGCGGCTCGTCGATCCAGCCGCCGATGCCGACGCGTTCCATTGCCGCAACCGCGGTCATGCCTGCGCGCGTGCCATACAAACCGGCGAGAAAGCCCAGGTTCTCGCGCGCGCTCAGCGACTCGTTCATGCCGGGCCGGTGGCCGAGCCACAGGACGCGACCGTTGCGGCTGTCGCGTGACGCGGGGTTCCCGTCGAAACGGATTTCGCCTTCACCGCGTGGAAGCATGCCGGCCAGCACGCGCAGCAAGGTGGTCTTGCCCGAGCCGTTGTCGCCCTCGACCAGCACGGTCTCACCGCGGCCCAGGCTGAAATCCAGCGGACCGAACACGGGCTCGTCGTCGCGCGAAAACGCGAGCCGGTGCGCCGACAGCAACGGCGCGGCGGTGGTGGCGTAGGAGGGCATGGCGTGCAACCGCGCATTGTCCCAGCGTGACCACGGACTGTCCACGACGGCGGGTTCCGGCAAAGTGTTGGGAAACGCCCTGCCGCGGACGGGCACTGCAAGTGCTTGATCCGGCGAAGCCGAATGCGGGCTTGCACCTGACTCGGCGCGTCGAGAAAGCGGAAAACAGCACTTCCCCGGCAGCCTGCTAGACCAGTTCGTGCAGTTCGGCCGGTCCCGCACCCGCGCCGCGCACCACGCCGAGCTGCCCGAAGCGGCGCGCCATCGCGTCCAGTTGCGTGTAGGTCATGCCGGGGACGAACAAGCTGGGTTCGCGCCAGTTGCTGGGGCCCACGCCGACGCCGCCGAAATAGCGGTGCCGGTCGCCTTTCAATTCGTCGCGCAGCCGGCGTTGCCGGATCCTGTTGGTGGCGAGGGGCAAAAGCACGCCGGCAGGATTCCATGCCGTGATGTAGCCCCACGGATCGTCGGCATGGCGCAGCAAGGCCAGCAATTGCGACGGCAATGGCCGTCCGCACCAGACGCTGACGTAGCCGCCGTGCGGCAGCCGCACCCGGTAATCCGTTTCGGTCCAGGCGCGTCGTATCGATTCGGGCAGGGGCATGCGGTCAGGCGCCTTCCGGAAGGGGCGGCAACGCTTGCCGCAGCCGAGCTGCGGCAGCGGCAAGGTCGATGCCGTCGAGGCCATCGTGGCCAGCCAGGATCGATTCCATCAACGTCGTTTGTTCGCGATCGCGCGTGACGCAGGTGGCATACGGAATGCTGGTGAAACTGACCATGCGGTAGCGTGACATGAAGTGTCCGGAGGCGCGCTCGGTCAAGGCCGCGGCGAGTTCGCGTTTCAACAGGTAATGCGGATCGGCCACGCCGTCGCGCATCTCTATGTAGTTGGCCAGCGACATCGCCGCGATCGCGTCGGCGTTGGGCTTGCGGCGGGATTCGAATTCCGCGAACACGGCTGCGGGGTCACGCGGATCCGCGGCCAGCAATGCGGCCAGTTCCGCCGCGTCCTCGAATCCCGCGTTCATGCCCTGGCCGTGGAAGGGCACGATGGCGTGTGCCGCATCACCGAGCAACACGGCGCGGCCATCGAGGTGCCAGCGGTCGAGATACAGCGTCGCCAGTTGCCCGACCGGATGCGCGTTCCAGTCCGGGTCGAACGCAGGCATCAGCGCCAGCGCATCCGGGAATTGTGCTTCGAAAAAGCGGCGCGCGGCGGCAACATCCGGAAGCGTCGCAAAACTCGGGTAGGGGCCGTCGGCAGGCAGGAACAGAGTGACCGTGAAGTTGCCTTCGGTGTTCGGCAGCGCGATGCACATGTAATGCCCGCGCGGCCAGATGTGCAGGGCGTGGGGCTCGATCGCGAACGCCCCCGCGCCGGGTGACGGAATTTCGAGCTCCTTGTAACCATGCCCGAGCGGTTCCACGCGTTCGCCGAGGTCGGCGCCCTTCTTCATTTCCGCGCGCAGCGCGGAGCCGGCGCCGTCGCAACCCAGCAGCAGGCCACAGGGATGCGCGCGCGAGGTGCCATCGTGGCTTGCAAGGGTGATCGTCGCGTTCGTGAAATCCGCGCCCGCCAGCGCCGCGTCGAAATGCAGCGCCGCGCCCGCGCGCTCGGCGGCGTCAAGCAGCAGGATGTTCAGGCCGCCACGTGACACCGAGCGGATCACCTCGGAATCGTCGAGGCCGTAGCGCTGCAGATTGGCCGCGCCGTCCAGCGGGTGCACCATCCGCCCGCGCATCATCACGGCCTGCGCCAGCACCGCGTCGGCCAGCCCCGCCTTGCGCAGCGCGTTCAAGCCGCGTTCGGCCAGCGCGAGATTGATCGACCGGCCGCCGAGGAAACCGTGCACCCGTGGATCGGGTCGGCGTTCGAACACTTCGACCTCGAAACCGCGTTGCGCCAGCAGCGTCGCCAGCAGCGAGCCGACCAGGCCCGCGCCGACGATCGTGGTGCGTGGCAGGGTTTTCGCACTCATGCGTGTTGCGCGCGCCAAGCCTGCGCCGCTTCGGCATAGCGCAGGCAGTCGGTGAAGGTGTTGTACAGCGGTGCCGGCGCGATGCGCATCACGTCGGGTTCGCGCCAATCGCCCAGCACGCCGTGCGCGGCCATGTGGTCGAACAGCGACTGGCCGGCGTCGCGCCCCGCGCGCACGCGCAGGGAGAGCTGCGCGCCGCGTTGTGTGGGTTCGGAGGGCGTCAGGATTTCCAGCACGTCACCGAGCCGCGTTCCGATCAGCCACGCGAGGTACGCGGTCAAGCGCTCCGACTTCTCGCGCAGGCGCTGCATGCCCGCCCGCTTGAACAGTTCCAGCGACACGCGCAGCGGTGCGAGCGCAAGGATCGGCGGATTGGACAACTGCCAGCCTTCGGCGCCGGGTGCGGGATCGAACTCCGGCCGCATCTGGAAACGCGTGGCTTCATTGCGGCCCCACCAGCCTTCGAAACGCGGCAGCTTCGCGTGCGCATGCCGCGCATGCACGAACGCGCCGGCGACCGCGCCGGGACCGGAATTGAGGTATTTGTAGGAACACCACGCGGCGAAATCGCACCCGGAATCATGCAACGCGAGGTCGATGTTGCCGGCCGCGTGCGCGCAATCGAACCCCGCGACGCAACCTTGGTCGTGCGCGAGCTTCGTGATCGCGGCCAGATCGAAGGATTGTCCCGTGAGGTATTGCACGCCGGGCAGCAGCACCAGCGCGACGCGCTGTCCGTGTTCCGCCAGCGCGCGTTCGATCGCGGCCATCGACAGAGCGCCGCCCGGCTCGTCGCCGTCGAGTTCGATCAGGACCTCGGCCGGATCGTGGCCGTGGAAGCGGATTTGCGATGCCGCGAGATCACGGTCGGAGGGAAACGCGTTGCGCTCGATCAGGATCGCGTGCCGTTCCGGCGTGGGCCGGTAGAAGCTCGCCATCAACAGGTGCAGGTTCACGGTCAGCGAATTCATCGCGACCACTTCGATCGGCTCGGCGCCGACGACTTCCGCGAGCCCGTCGCGCACTTCCCGGTGGTACGGCAACCACGGATGCCGCGCGTGCAGGTGGCCTTCGACGCCCAGCCGCGCCCAGTCGTCCAGTTCGTCCAGCAGCGCCTGCCGCACACCACGCGGCTGCAGGCCCAGCGAATTGCCGACGAGGTAGGTTTGTTCGCCATCGCCGTGCGGCGGAATCAGGAACTCACCGCGCAGCGCGCGCAGCGGGTCGGCGTCGTCCTGCGCGCGTGCCCATGCGGCGTCCGCGCGGAAATCCGGAGAGTGCGACATGGTGGGAGCGCGAGCCTTCAGGTCTGTTTTTCCACGGCGCCCACGATCGACTTGCATCCCGCGTCGAAGGTTGCCTGCCAGGCCGCAGGTGCACCCGCGGGACGGATGCAACGTACCTGGATCGCGATGTTCGAGCGGAATGCGTACACCTCGGTGTAGGCGTTCTTCCCGTGGTTCTCGGTGGCGGTGTAGCGCAGGCTCGACGTGCCTTCCAGCGAGCCGGAGGCAACGTACCCCGGCAGCTTGCGCGCGCGCGCGGTGCCGTCGTCGAGGAACTTCTGGAAGCCTTGCACGCCATCGACCTGCTCGGCGGTCACCGTGATGCGCGCGAGCGCGTTCGCATCTCCGGGGTCCTTCACCTGCAGTGCCACGAACTGGCGCGGGCCGTCCAGCTTCTCCATCAGCATGGGCCACGCATCCGGTGCGGAGAATTTCACCGCGCCGTTGGCGAGCGAATAATCCGCCGCAAAGGCAGTGGGCGCGAACGCGAGGACGCAGGCGCCGAGCAGCGCGATCGATGACCGTGTCTTGCGATTCATGCAACCTCCGCGTGGTTCGTGAAACGTTGTTTGGGTAGACCGAGCCATTCCAGCGCGGCGCCGTGGAACAGGCGTTCGCGTTGGCGTGGCTGCAATTTGAGTGCATCGATGCCGCTGCCGGGTTGTTGTTCGCCAAGCGGGAACGGGTAGTCGGTGCCCAGCATCACGCGGTCGTCCCCGACCACGTCGAGAAGATAGCGCAGCGCCTGCGGGTCGTGCACGCAGGTGTCGAAAAACATCTGCCGGAAGTATTCGCGCGGCTCGCGCGAATTGTCGACGGCGACCAGGTCGGGGCGCATGCGGAAACCGTGTTCGATGCGCCCGATGGTGAAAGGAAACGAACCGCCACCATGCGCGAATGCGATGCGCAATGAAGGCAGGCGCTCCAGCACGCCGCCGAAGATCAGGCAGCAGGCGGCGCGCGATTGCTCCGCCGGCATTCCGACCAGCCACGGAAGCCAGTACTTCGGCATGGTTTCCTTGCCCATCATGTCCCACGGATGGACCAGGATCGCGGCGCCGAGATCGGCCGCGGCCTCGAAGAACGGAAACAGTTCCGGCGCGTCGAGGTTCCAGTCGTTGATGTGCGAACCGATCTGCACGCCCTGCAACCCGAGTTGTTCGACGCAGTGTTCCATCTCCTCGATCGCGAGCCGCGGCGACTGCAGCGGCACGGTGCCGAGGCCGGCGTAATGGCCTGGACGTTCGCGGCAGATTTCCGCGGTATGCGCGTTCAAGTGCCGGTGCAACTCGCGCGCCTGGTTCGGCTTCGCCCAGTACGAGAACAACACCGGCACGGTCGAGATCACCTGCACGTCCACGCCGAGGCGCTTGCATTCCTCCGCGCGGAATTCGGCGTCGAACGCGTTCTGCCAGACCTCGCGGAAGAACTTGCGATCCTTGTAGATGCGATGCCGCCCGCCCGCGTTGACCATCACCGGAAAACGCGCGTCGCCGTATTTTTCGGCGAGATCCGGCCATTCCGGCGGCAGGATGTGCGAGTGGATGTCGATCTTCAACATTCCACGGATTATAGGCGGGCGGCCGTCGAAGCGTTCGCCAAGGAGTGTCCCGATGGCTGGTCCGCGTTGCCGCGCGCGAGCACGTGCAGCAGGCTGTCGATGGCATCAACGATGCGGTCGCTGGCGTCGGGCAGGGTGGCTTCGAAGGCGTCGTCGCGCCCGGCGAGCGACGCGGCGAGTGCGCGCTGGCGGTCGCGCAGGTGGTGTTCGCCGTGCGGCGTGCGCGATGCGCGCAATGCACCGGCGCAATCGCGCAGGGCGGCATCGCAGGCGTCTGCAAACGCATCCAGCAAGGGGTTGGGTGGCAGATCCGCGCCAGCGCGCGAAGCTTCCAGTGCCATCGACGCGCGCATCAGCCGGTTGGCCTGCGCGACCAGTGCCTCGGCGCGCGGCACGTTCGCACGGCTGGCAGGCTCTGCGCGCAGGCGGTCCAGCGAGGCCTGGGCATCGCTGCGGGCCGCGCGCGCCGCGACGCGGGTTTCGTCGCGCGTCCGCGTATCCCCGTGCAGCGTCGCGCCAAGATAGTTGGCGTAGGCATCCAGCAATTGCGCCAGCACCGCGCGTTCGCGGCCGCGTTCCCACGTCGGCCACAGGAAATACGCGAGCAGGGCCAGCGTGCTGCCCAGCACGGTGTCGATCGCGCGTGCCTGGACCGAGGCTTCAGCGGGGATGCCGTAGAACGACAGCAGGATCACCACGAGGCCGGTCAGGCACACCACCGCAATGCCGTAGTGCACGGTCGCGAGTTCGCGAAAGGCGAAACACAGCACCGCCATCAGCGCCAACGCGAGCCAGAAATTGTCGAGGCCCGCAAAATGCAGGAACGCCGTCGTCAGCAGCAGGCCACCGAGCGTGCCGGCGACGCGCAGCAGGCCGTAGCGCCAGGTCGCGCCGAAATCCGGTTTCAGCACGATCGCGACGGTCATCGGCATCCAGTAGCCGCGCGACAGCGGCAGCGCGTGTGACAGTGCGAGGGCAATCGCCACGCACACGCCGCAACGCACGGCGTGCCGGCAGGCGGGCGAAGCAAGGCGCAGGTTGGCGCGCAGGATCGCCAACGGGTTGGCCGGGCGCAACGCGCGCGGCAGGCGGAACTCGGTGGCTTGTGCGCGAATCTCGCCGCGGCTGCCCGCGGTGTCCACGTTGCGCACGGCGGCGCGCAGCTGTCCGCCCAACGCAGCGAGGCGTGCCGTCGCGATGCGGGTCACCGTCGCGGCTGGTGCCGATTCGATGGCCCTCGCGGAGGCCGTGTAAGCGTCGAGCGCCGCCCGCGATTGCGGGACCACGGCCTGTTCCAGCGCCGCGGCGATCGTGTCCAGCACACCTGCGGCAGCGGTGCGCGAACGCGCCAGCGTGTCGAACACGGCGGGCGATCCGCAGTGCGCCTGCTGGTGCGCCAGCGCGAACAGTTCGAGGCGGATGCGTTCGGCGAGTTCCGCCAACACGCGGAACGCCTCGACGGCACGGCCGCGCGCGCGGCCGGCACCGAACAGCAAGGCTTGCAGATCATTGAGCGATGGCGGCAGTGCGACCGTCGCGTTGGACGCGACGCCGGTGCGCGCGAAGTTCGCCAGTCCCCGGAACGCCTGCGCCAGCGCCAGCCGCTCCGGGCGATAGCGCTGCAACGGCCACTCGGCGATCGACAACAGTGCCTGCAACGCGCCGCCCGCGAGGATCAGCAGGGCTGCGGGCCACGCATCGCGCGGGGCGTGCGGTTCGGCGCCCATGATCACCAGCAGCACCAGGCTGGACAGGCCGGCACGCGTTGCGTCCGGGCCAATCGCGACCAACAGCGCGCTGCCGAAACCCCAGAGTGCCGCCACGACCAGCAGCGCAGGCGGCCATTGGCCGAACACCGAACCCGCGAACGCCGCGGCGCCGGACGCCAGCGCGGCCAGCAGCATGCGCTGCAGGCGCAGCCGATATGGCCCCGGCTGGTCGACGAACATGACATTGAGCGCGCCCGCCGAAATGCCGAGCCCCGCGTCCAGGTGGCCGGTGAGTGCGCCGATCGCGAGCGGGAGCACGATCGCCGCGGTGTTGCGCAACGCCACTGGCCACGGCACGTCGCGTTTCTGGGTGGCGACGAGCGAGTGCAGCAACGGGGCTTCACGCAAGCGGGCGAGAACGGCCATGCGGGGATTGTGCCTTGGGCTTGCCCGGTCGTGTCGGCCGCCGCCGTGATTTCCCGGTTGACCGCTGCGGATCGAGCGGGGGAACAGGGGACGCCCAAATCGATGCTCCGGGCGGCATTGTGTCGAGGCGGTCACACAACCGGGCGCACACGCGGAACGCCCCGCCTTGCATTGAACAGCGCTCGCGGTTTAGGGTGACCGGGCGGCCTGCGCCGCGCATCAGGGGGAGGATGCATGATCAGGGTGGTATTGGTCGATGACCATGAGTTGGTGCGCTCGGGCTTCTGCCTGATTCTTTCCGGACAGCCGGACATGGAGGTGGTCGGCGAAGCCAGCAACGCGGAGGATGGTTTGCGCCTGCTGCGCGCCGTCAAGCCCGATGTCGCGTTGGTGGACGTGCACATGCCGGGCATGAGCGGGCTCGAGCTGACCGAGCGCGTGCAACGCGCGGGCCTGCGCACCCACATCGTGATCCTGACGGTGGTGCAGGATGCGCAGTTCCCGCGCCGCCTGTTGCAATCCGGTGCGCTCGGTTACCTCACCAAGGGGTGTGCGGCCGAAGAATTGCTGCAGGCGGTGCGCACCGTCGCGGGCGGGCGCCGTTACCTCGACGCGGCGATCGCGCGCGAGATGGCGTTGTCCACGGTGGATGGCGAAGCATCGCCGCTGGAATCCCTGTCATCGCGCGAACTGGAAGTGGCCTTGATGCTGGCGCGCGGTCTGGCGGTCAACGAGGTCGCCAACCGCCTGCACCTGAGTGCGAAGACGGTGTCCACCTACAAGCAGCGTTTGTTCGAGAAACTCGGCGTGCAGCACACCATCGCGCTCGCGCACCTGCTGGCGGTGCACGGGCTGCTCGATGAGCCGTCGGTTACTGCGGGCTGAAAGCCGCGCGTGCAGGTCCGCCGGCACATCAGGCCGGCGGACGGCAAAGTCATTCGCCCGGTTTGTCGAGCGTCGCGGGCGCGTCCGGTGCGGGCGCGGGGGCCTTGGGCAGCACCTGCGGCGTCAGCATGGGCCGGATCGCGCCGGACAACGGACGCGGCGTCGGGATCGCCGGATGACGCGGCAGCGTTTGCGCAGCAGGGCGCGGCGCGGGCGGCGCGGCAAACAATGACGGCGTGACCGGTTCCGGCTTGGGTACCTGCGGTGCCACCGGCTGGACGGGCGGCACCACGGTGGCGCCCGGCGGCAGCGGTGAAGGCGTCGCCGAAGCCGCGCTCGAGGGCTGCGAAGCAGCGGACGATGGCGTGACCGAAGTCGGCATCACGGGCGTCGACGCTTGCACGGGTGCCGTTGCGGGCCGCGGCACGTTGTCGCTGGGTGCGCTCGCCGCGATCGACGGCTGCGCCGGCACAGGTGCGGTGGGGGCGGCAGGTTGCCGTTCCGGGGCCGCGAACAGTGGCGGCGTCACGGGCGCGTGTTCGTGCGCGGCCGGTGCAGGCGTGACGGGAGCCGCTGCGGGCGCCGGCGCCGCGGTTTTTTCGGCGGGCACGGAATCGCTTGCACGCGGTGAATCGTTACGGGCACTCGACGGCCGCATTGAATGCGGCGTGCCGTTGCGGTCGGCATCCTCGTCGTCGATGTCGCGCGGCACGGTGGGCGTGGTGCCATCCTGCGCGGCCGCATTCGCGTGCCTGCGACGGCGTCCGCCGCGGCGGCCGCGACGACGCTTGCCGGTGCCTGCGGCATCCACGGTTGCAGCCGCCGCCAGGGGAGCTTCGCCGCCGGTGACGACATTTTCGACCGGCTTGGCCGTGTCGGCGTCCGCACTCGGGAAGGGTGCGGGCGTCGCTGTGGAAGGACGCTGCGTTTCCTGTTGGGCCACACCCGCGGGTGCGCTGCGCGTGGGCGCGGGTTTCGCGTCCTGCACGCGGGACTCCGCGGCCGGTTTCGGGGCTGGCGACGGCACGGGTTTCTGCGTCGGGCGCGCCTGGCGCTGGGTGTCATCGTTGCGCGGCTTGTTGGGCCTTGGTTGTGAGCCTTTGGATGGCTGCTGGCCCTGGCCCTGCTGGCGACCGCGGCGCGATTCGCCATCGCGGTCACGATCACGATCGTGGCCGTTGCGGCGCGAGCGCGAGCTGTCCGGACGGCGGTCGGACGGACGCTCGCGACGCTGCGCGCTGCCGGAGGGCGCCGCGTGTGGCGGCTGCGTCAGTTCCGCCAGCGTGGGTTCCTGTTGCGCAGGCGCGGCACGGAACCAGCCGAACAGGCGTCCGAGCAAGCCGCCTGATGCCGGCGCGACCGTGATGGGAGCGGATGGCGCGGGCACCTGCGCCGGCGCGACTTCCTCGCGCTGCGGCATCGGGGTGGCGCGCTGGATGCCGCTGACCGCTGGTTCCTCGCCGTGCACGACCACGCCCATGCGCGGTTGCGGCGCGGCGGCCACTTCGGTCAGGCGCTCGTA
>DATEKI010000266.1:0-3857 GCA_035277545.1 Rhodanobacteraceae bacterium
GGCGAAAGCCCGCGCGCCAGCAGTCGCAGCGCGCCTTGCTGGCTGCTGTACTGCTTCAGCATGCCCTCGAGCCGATTGGTGGGCGTGCCCGAACCCATCTGCGAGGCGTCGTAGATCACCTCGACCTGCGCCGGCTCGCCCTTTGTCCAGGCCTTGCCGTAATCGGCGGGGATCCGCAACACCACGTCGGCGTCGCGATTGCGCACCGCCTTGTCGGGATCGGCGATCGGCGGCTGCGGCACCAGGCCCTGCTGCTTCAACGCGTCGATCAGGTTGGGCGCGTACTCGGCGCCGATCACCGGCACCTTGAGCGGGCCTTCGGCCTTGCTCATCTCGTGGTTGATCACGGTGTTCATCAGCACCACGAACATGATGGGACCGATCAGCGGGCCGTAGATCAGGGCGCTGAACACCGTGCGCTTGTCGCGCAGGTTCTCGCGGACTTCCTTCCAGAAAACGGTGAGTGCGGGTTTCATGCGGCGAGTCCTTCTTCACTGCCGATCAATTTCACGAACGCATCCTCGAGGTTGGCTTCGCCCGTCTGCGCGCGCAGCGCATCGGGCGCCTCGTCGGCGACCACGCGACCGTTGGCGATCACCACGATGCGGTCGCACAGCATCGCGACCTCCTGCATGATGTGGCTGGAGAACAGCACGCAGCGCCCTTCAGCCTTCAAATTGCGCATGAAGGTGCGCAGGCCGCGCGTCGCCATCACGTCGAGGCCGTTGGTCGGTTCGTCCAGGATCACGTTTTTCGGATCGTGCACCAGCGCGCGCGCGATCGCGGTCTTGACGCGCTGGCCTTGCGAGAAGCCTTCGGTGCGGCGATCGAGGATGTCGCGCATCTCCAGCGCATCGACGAGTTTTTCGCGCCGCTGGTGCATCAGCGTGGTTTCGATGCCGTGCAGGCGCGCGAAGTAGTCGATGTTCTCGCGCGCGCTGAGGCGCTTGTAGAGGCCGCGCGCGTCGGGCAGCACGCCGAGCGTGCGCCGCACCGCGATCGGATCGACCGCCGCGTCGATGCCGTCCACCAGCACTTGCCCGGAATCGGGTTCCATCAAGGTGTAGAGCATGCGCAGCGTGGTCGTCTTGCCGGCGCCGTTCGGGCCGAGCAGGCCCGTGATTTCGCCATCGCGGGCGGCGAAGGTGACGCCGTCGACGGCTTTCACTTCGCCGAAGGCCTTGTGCAGATCCTTCACTTCGATCATGGCGCAGCTCCGTTGAAATTGACGAACGCGGGAACCGGTCCGATGCGTTTCAGGCATTCGGCGTCGAGTTGCTTCGGATCCAGCTTGTCGATGAACTCGTTCACCAGCTTCGGCATGCAGCCGATCATCAGCTCGCCGTGGCCCATGCCCTTGAGCGACAGCACGCGACCCTTCGAAAGCCCTTTCAGCACTTCTTCGGCGAAACGCGGCGGCGTGACCGGATCGCGCTCGCCCGACAGGATCAGCGTGGGGATCGACGACTTGAACGGCTGGTGGAAATCCTCCGGCATCTCGCCGCGCGGCCAGACCGCGCACGCGGTCTGGATGCGCTCGATCGGCAACGTCCCCAGCAGCGTGCCGGCGTCCTCGGGGCGCGGCTTCAGGAACGGCGCATCTTCCGTGCACATCACCGAAAGCTGCATGCCGGCGTTCATGCCGCCATCGAGGTCGCCGCGGCCGATCTGCGTCTGGCCGAGCAGCGGCACGAAGTCGCCTTTCGCGGCCTGCGCCACGTCCAGCGGCAGCAGCGCGGAGGCTTCCGCGTTGTAGGCGAACAGGTGCACCAGTCCTGCCAGCGTGTCGCCGGTGACCGTGCGCGTGACCGGCTCGTTGGTACGCGGATCGCGGAAGGTCACGTCCGGGACCGGCTTCGCATCCAACTGCGCGTGCAGCGCCAGCAGCGTCTTGCGCCAATCGCCGAAGGCTTTGTTGCAAGCGGGCGTTGCGACGCACGCGTCCGCTTGCAGCTTCAGCGCGCGCTCCAGATCGGACGCGAAGGTTTCGCCGAGGATCAACGTATTCGGCGCGACGCTGTCGAGCACGATGCTGCGCACCGCATCCGGATGCGCGGTCGCATATTGCTGCGCCATGCGGGTGCCGTAGGAAATGCCGACCAGGTCGACCTTCGGCGCGCCCAGCGCCTGCCGCACCGCTTCGAGATCGGCGACCGCCACGGTGGTGGTGTAGTAGCGCGGATCGGCGGTCTTCTCGACCTCGGCAAGACACTGCTTGATCTCGGCGGTGGCGCGCGCTGCCTCGAACGGCAGGTCGGCCTGCCCCTCCTGCGCCTTCTCGACCACCGGGCAGGACAACGGATTCGAATGCCCCGTGCCACGCTGGTCGAGCACGAGGATGTCGTGGTGCTTCTGCAGCGGCGCGAACGCGCCCGCGATCTCCGGGTAGGTTTCGGTTGCCGATTGGCCGGGGCCACCGGCGAGATACACCACCATGTCCTTCGCAGGCAGCGTCGAATCGCTCTTCACGATCGCGACCTCGAGATCGATGGTGCGCGACTTCGGATCGGCACGGTTCTCCGGCACCGGAAACTTCGTGCAGAACGCCGGTACGCCCTTGCTGCTGTGCGGCGGCTTCAGCTCGCACGCGGTCAGGGTCACGGAACCCATCTCCATCGTCGCGGGTGGCGCGGGCTTCACAGGCTTGGCCGCTGCCGCAGCGGTACCGGCTGCGGCGCTCGCTGCCGCCGCGTGTTGCGCATCGGCCGCAGCCGGCGCGCGATGCTTGCCCCACCATTGCCAGCCGAACACGGCCACCAGGATCACGACCGCAACGATGCGCATGATCGTGCGCGAATTCATCTTCGGCGCGTTCATTTTCATTGGCGTCCCTCATCCGGTTCGAACATCGATTCGATGCGTTGCTTGAACAAGCGCGCCAGCTTGAACGCCAGCGGCAGGCTGGGGTCGTACTTGCCGGTTTCGATCGCGTTGATCGTCTGGCGGGAAACATCCACGTGCTCGGCCAGTTCGCCCTGCGACCAGCCGTGGGCTTCCCGCAATTCACGCACGCGGTTTTTCATCAGCAGGCCCAGAAATTCCAGACGCCGCTCATCCGGCGCACCAGCACGATGCGCGTAATCCCGTACACCATGCACAGGGCCGGAAACACCCAGAACAGGATTTCGCCACCGACGATCCACACCTTCGCGATGGCGAGAAAGCCGCCGACAATGCTGGCGACGCTGATCACGCCCACCGCGACACTCAATGCGAGCAGATGCAGGCGCTGCTCCAACTCGTCGCCACGCATCACCATGCGCGCCATCAAGGCAATTACGGCCACGACCGGCAATGCGGGCAGCAGTGCCAGCAGCGTGCGCAACGCCAGCCCGTCGGCCCTGGCGACCAGCGGCCACTCGAACAACATCAGCGCGACGTAGACCGCCATGATCGCCGCCACCTGCAGGTTGTATCTGCCCTTGGATACCCGCGCCATCACGACACTCCTTCGTGTCAAGTCAACTTGACAACCCGAAATTAATGCGCGCTTTCGAGTTTGTCAAGTACGCTTGACACACAAAATGGACACGTGCATTCCTAAGTACCGGCTAAGCGTTCGCCGCCACCCTGCGATAATGCCGAAACATCCGGTCCATGCACTGTGCCTGCTCGCCATCCTTGTGGCCGGTCTGCTGGCAGGTTGCGCCATATACCACCCGTTGCCGCTGGACACGGGGCGTGGCGCTCGCCGTGCCGCCGACATCACCGTGCCCGCCGCGGAGATGCCCACGCCCGGGTTGCGCGCGTATCCGTTCGACCCGGCCAACGGTCTCGACGTCACCGAAGTCGCGATGCTGGCCGTCGCCAACGATCCGCAGCTGAAAGTTGCACGCGACAAGGCCGGCGTGGCACGC
>DATEKI010000267.1:0-3742 GCA_035277545.1 Rhodanobacteraceae bacterium
GTCCAGCGCCGTCCGTCCCACCGATTGCAGCGGCATCACGTCGATCAGGTTGACGACGCGTTGCACGCCCTCGTACCCGGTGACATCCGCGCCCGCGCGCTGCTTCACCTCTTCGGTGCTCGCTTCGCCGATCAGCAGCAGTACGCCGTTGTAGACGCTGGTGCCGATGTGCGCGCGGCCCGAGAGTTCGGAGTCGTTGTCCAGCGCGCGCTGTGCGGTGATCTGCACGTTGCGGTCGTTGACGAGGCGGTTGAAGCCACGCCGCGGCGTGAACACGCTGCACGCGGAAACCGCGATGCAAAGCGCGAGGGCGGTGGAGAACAGAAAGGTCTTGCGCATGTCTTTTCCTGTCAGCAGATCTCGAAGGCAGCGCGCTGCCAATCGAGGGTGGGCGCGTCCGCGTCGCCGTCGAAAGCTATCACATCGAACCTGCACGGCGTCGAAGCGAAACGCGGATGCGCCTGCAGGAAGCCCCGTGCCGCGCGCGCGAGCTTCTCGCGCTTGGCAACGCCAACGGACGCCGCGCCGCCGCCGAAACGCGGGTCGCGCCGATAACGCACTTCCGCGAATACCAATGTCGCGCCGTCGCGCATGATCAGGTCGAGCTCGCCGAAACGGGTGCGGTAGTTGCGTTCGACCAGTTTCAGTCCGGCACGTTCCATGTGTTCGAGGGCGATCTGCTCGAAGCGCGCGCCGGTCGCACCGGGATTCATGGCTCCGTCGGGGCGGCACTGTCGGGCGGTTGTGCTTCCAGGCCCGCCGCGACGGGGCGTGCGATGCCGCCCTGGAACTGCACCCAGATCGGCGTGCGCTGCACGTGGCCGAACGCGTCCATGGTCAGTTGTCCGGTCGCGCCGGCGAGATAACTGCCGGGATGGCTGCGGAGCCATCCGAGGTAAGGCATCAGTGCATAGGCGTCCATGCCGAATGCGAACAGGCGCGCTGCCGGGCCCGCGGCCGTGGACAGTTGCGAAGCAAGCATCGCGTGGTTGGGCAACCCGGCCTGGGCGTCGTAAAGCCAGGGTTCGTCGCTGAACTGGAGGCCGTCGAGGTCGCCATCGGCGGTGGCGTTCTCGTCACCCGAATACACCATCGACGTCGAGAACACCGGCAGCGTCGAACGTGCCAGCCGCAATTGCGGCAGCAGCAGCCGCGCCTGCGCGGGCCGCAGCATCGCCACGACGCCGGTCTGGCTCCCGGACCCGGCGAGTGCGGCCTGGATCTGTGCCGCGAAATCGACGTCGCCCGGCTGCAGCACGATGTCGTTGGCGATCTGCCCGCCGAGGCTATCGAATTCGAGCTTGAACGCGGCGAAGGCGCGCGAGGAAGTGTCGTCGTTGCCCCGGAACACGATCGCCGCATGCAGACCCGCGGTAATCATGTGCGCGGCCAGTTGCGCACCTTCGGCTTCGGGCAGCAGCGCGAACTCGGCGCTGCCTGGTGGCACCGGCTGATTGCCCTCCGCATGGTTCAAGGCCAGCACCGGCACCGGCAGCGAAGCTTGCGAGAACAAGGCGCCGACAGCACCGCGGCTGAGCGGGCCCACCACCAGCGAAGCGCCGTCCGTGACGGCTTGCTGGTAGGCCGTCAGCGTCCCGTTGGCGGTCCCGCCAGTGTCGTAGACCTTGATTGCCGGGCGTTGTTCCTGCGTGGCCGGTGTATGGAAATACGCGGCGAAAAATCCGTCGCGTACGGCCGCGCTCGCCACGGCCACGGGTCCCGTCGCGGGTAGCAACAGTGCCACGCGGGCAGGCATCGCAAAGCCCTGTGGCACGGACGCGCCGGTCAGCGTACCGACCGGTTCGTTCACCTGCGGCAGTGCCATCGGCGTGGCCGTGCCGGAGCGCGCAAGCGCCTGGCTGACGTAGGGTTTGAGTGGATCGCTGCCGGTGAGCGTCGGAAGCAGCGCATTCAGTCCGGCGCTGCCCATGCCGGCCAGGATCGCGACCACCCTCTGGTGTTCTGCGGCTTGGGCGGCGGGCGGCAACAGCGTGGCGCGTTTCGCCAGCGTGCGCGCCGCATCGACGCGCGCACCGAGCGCGAGTTGTGCGCGTGCCTGCACGTCCAGCGCCTGCTGCTGCAGGTCGGGTGGCAAGGACGGCGGCAGTTCGCCCAACTGCTTCAATGCGGCGTCGGCGTGCCCCTTCTGCAACGCGGCGTTCGCCGCGTGGATGCGTTCGGTGGCTTGCTGCGACTGCGCCTGGGGATTGGACGGCGAGGATGGCCCGAGCGTTGCGCATGCCGCCAACACCAGCAGCGCCATCGAAACCAGAACGGCGTGCGCGGATTGCCTGATCCTGACCATGCTGATCCTGACCATTTGATCTCCCTGCGCGGTCATCGCGCTGCGACTTGGTTGGATGTTGGAAAAGTGCAGTCCTGCACTTTTTACGCGCGCCGTCCTTGGCGCTCGCCCTTTGGGCCAGCTTCGCTGTTCGCGTCCGCTCCTGCGGACGCAGTCAACAGGCCGAGTCCTGTACTGGCCCGGACTTGGCTTCGCCGGATCAACCGCATGCTGCGCTTGATTTGCGACGGACCATCCGTGGTCCGCACCAACATGGTGTCTTCAACACCATGTTGGGCGATGATAGCGGATCGAATCGGGCTGGCAGGTTCACGCAATGAAGGGTGGCAACGCGGGAAAATTGTGGGTGGTTGCCACACCGATCGGCAATCTCGGCGATCTTTCGCCGCGTGCCCAGGAAGCCTTGCGCGACGCGGGCGTGATCGCTGCCGAGGATACGCGCCACAGCCGCACGTTGCTGCAGCATTTCGGTATCGCGACACCGCTGACCGCGTTGCACGAGCACAACGAACGCGCGGTGGCGGCATCGCTGGTCGCGCGGCTGCAGGCCGGCGAAGACGTGGCGTTGATTTCCGACGCGGGCACGCCACTCATCAGCGATCCCGGTTTCCGGCTGGTGCGTGCGGCGCGTGGGGCCGGGCTCGACGTCGTGCCCGTGCCGGGCGCCTGCGCCGCGATCGCGGCGTTGTCGGTCGCGGGGCTGCCCAGCGACCGCTTCGTGTTCGAGGGGTTCCTTTCCGCGAAGATTTCCGCGCGGCGCGAGCGGTTGCGCGAACTCTCGAGCGAAACGCGCACGCTGGTGATCTACGAATCCTCGCATCGCATCGTCGAGTGCTGTGCGGACCTGCGTGATACCTTCGGTGCGGAGCGCGAGGCAAGGCTGTTGCGCGAATTGACCAAGCTGCACGAAACCTGCATCGGCGCGACGCTGGGCGATATTGCCGCACGCGTCGCGGACGATCCGGAACAGCGTCTCGGCGAGTGTGTGCTGGTGATCGCCGGGCACGGAGAGGAAGCCGATGCGAAACTTGCGGAAGGCCGCCGCGTGTACGCGCTGCTGCGCGCGGAACTTGCGCCGGCGCAGGCCGCGAAACTGGCTGCCGCGATAAGCGGTGCGTCGCGCAAGGATTTGTATGGCGGCTGATAGAATGATCCGTGGAGTCGGCCGGACAGTCGCGTCGTTCGCTTCGAACGCCGAGGAAAGTCCGGGCTTCGCAGGGCAGGGTGCCAGGTAACGCCTGGGCGGCGTGAGCCGACGGACAGTGCAACAGAGAGCAGACCGCCGATGGCCCCGCGAGGGGATCAGGCAAGGGTGAAACGGTGGGGCAAGAGCCCACCGCGAGTCTGGCAACAGACCGGCACGGCAAACCCCACCCGAAGCAAGACCAAATAGGGGAACGATGGCGTGGCCCGCGCCGTTCCCGGGTTGGTTGCTTG
>DATEKI010000268.1:0-7829 GCA_035277545.1 Rhodanobacteraceae bacterium
ACGTCCTTCGCGACGGGCCTGGCTTTCAGTTCCGCCAGCAGCATGTCGATGAAGTACAGGCCGGGTTCGATGGTGGTGACCATTCCGGGTTGCAGCGTGCGCGTCAGACGAAGGTACGGGTGGCCTTCGGGTTTCGGGATCGTGCCGCCGCGCTCGTCGCGTGCGAAGCCGGCGACATCGTGCACCTGCAAGCCGATCAGGTGCCCGAGTCCGTGCGGGAAGAACGTCGAGGAAATCCCGTTCGCGACCGCCGCTTCCGCCGAGCAGGTGATGAACCCCTGCTCGTGCATCGCCTGCATCAGCACTTGGTGCGCGTGGAGGTGCAGTTCGGAATAGCTTTGCCCCGCGCGCACCTTGGCGCAGAAACCCTGTTGCGCGTTTTCGACCGCGTCGATCAGGGCCTGGAATTCACTCGCATCCGGTGACGCGTAGGTGCGCGTGATGTCCGAGGCGTAGCCGTGGAAGCCGCCGCCGGCGTCGATCAGGAACGAATGCGCGTGCGCGGGCGGATTGCGGTCGAAATGCATGTAGTGCAGCACGGCGCCGTGCGCATCCAGCGCGATGATGTTGCCGTAGGGCAATTGCGCTTCGGTGAGCCGCGTGGCCTTCAGGTATTCGCAATGGATGTCGAATTCCGACAGGCCTTCGCGGAACGCGCGTTCGGCGGCGCGATGGCCGTGCACGCCGATCTTGCTGGCGACCCGCATCATGGTGGTCTCGTACGGCGTCTTGAACGCGCGCCGGTAGTGCAGGAGATCCAGGAGTGCGGGCGGATTGTCCGGGTGCATGTCACCGACGGCGGCGTTCGCCTCGCCCACGACCGCACAGCGTGCGGGATTCTTCGGCAGGTGCGCGCGCGCTTCGTCGGGCGTGCGGATGGTCACGATGTCGAAATGCTCCACCCAGTATCCGGCTGGCGCGGCGGGCACCACGTGCCAGTAATCGCGTGGCTGCAGGAAAACCAGTTTCGGCTTCGCGCCGGGCGTGTACACGATCCAGCTGCCGGGTGCGTCGGCCAACGGCAGCCAGTGCAGGAAGTGCGGATTGGCCTTGAAAGGGCTGCCCTGGTCGTCGAGGAACCAGTCGTGCGGCTGTCCGGCGGCGATCACCAGCGCATCGCGGCCGCATGCCGCCAACGCATCACTGCTGCGCTTTTCGATTTCGGCGAGGTGCGTGGGATACAGCGCGGAAAGATTGTCCATCGGCGAAGCGGTCATGGTGGTGATGCGCGTTGATCCGGAACCGCCATGATGCGGCGAACCGCGCTGCAACGCAAAACAGGCTGTCGTGGCAGGCTGTCGCGGCGAGCCAGGCCACGGGGGTTCCCGCCATGGATGGTGGTTTTACGATCGTTCCGGCATCGCCTGACCATGATGCCTGTTCTTTGCGGAAATCCCGAACGAGGCAGCGGTCATGGGCGATCGCGAAATCAAGCCATGCCCGCGTCCAGCCAGCGATCGAGGCTTGCCGCGGCGGCGCCGCTGATGGAGATGATCCTCAGGCCCGACCACTGGTAACCGTTGGTCGCGGCCTGGTCGGTCCACATGGTGTGCACGCCGGCTTCGATTTCCTCGTTCACGCCGCGCGGGCTGGGCAAGCGGAAGCGCAATTGGTAGAGGGCGTCGTCGCGCAGCGGCCGGTGGCAGATCAACATCAAACCCGTGCGGGAGAGATTGCCGACGCGGCCGATGTTCTCGCCGCTGATGCTGTCGGTCACCTCGATGGGGACCGTGGTAGGTTTTCGCGGGGCGCTGCGACGTTCGTCGTTCATGTCGCGGAGTCCGAGGTTTCGTTGGTCTTGCCGAATTTTCGCAATCCTGCCATCAGCGCGTTCCAGGCGCGGTCGATCATACCGCCATCCTGGTTCGGAAGGATACGTACCTGGCCGCGTGCCATCATTCGTGCGATCTGCTCCAGCGTGCGTTCGGGCGATGCCGTGCCGCGCGCGTTGACCACCAGGCAGCGGCCGCTGGACGGCGTGTACCAGGCCAGCTTGCGTGCGACCTTCTGTCCCTGCTGGTTGAGCGTGAACTCCAGCCAGCTTCCGAACGGCAGGGTTTTCAGGGTATCCAGCGCGCGGCGCTCACTGGATGTCAGCGGCAGCTTGCGCGGAGCGGGTTGCGGCGGTCCGGTCTCGTCGTCGGGCTTGTGGCGCGACTTCAGCCGGATCAGCAGTTCGGTCTGTGTGGGCGCCGGGGCGCTCCCTTCTGCGGGTGCCTGCTGCGGCAGGTCCAGCGCGTAGCGCGTGATCTGGTCGGCTTCGGTGGCCTGCAGGCCGACCTGGGTCAGGCCGTGGTTGAAATCCGCGGCGAGCTTGCTGTTGTCGCGATGATCGGGCGGTGAATCCAGCAGCTGGTCGACCGCAGCGAGCCGGCGCCGATAGGGTTCGCTGTGTTCACCTTCGCGCAGCAGCGTGAGGGTGAGCGCGTCGGCCCAGGCGTTTTCCAGCAGCGCGCGAACCAGCGGAGTGGTCTTGCGCTTGGACAAGCGTGCATCGATCGCCTTGGCGGCCACGGCACGGGCATCCTGCAGGCGATCGCGGCCCTGCGCGGCTTCGACCTGGCGGCGTTCGGCGATTTCCGCCCGGCGCGAGATCAGTTTCACGTGCGTGTCGAGGTCGTCGACTTCCTTTTCGATGACGCCCATGTCGCCGGTGTTGTCCTCGGCGACACGTTTGACGCTGCGCTGCAGGCGCTGGTTCAGCGCGTTGTCGAATTTTTCATCGCTGCGGTCGAGCCACAGATTGGCCGTTTCCAGCACCAGGTTCAGCAGGCGCCGTGCCGGGTGGTTGCGCACGGTGAAGAAATTGCTATCCGACAGCGCGATGCGCAACAGCGGTACCTGCAGGCTCGCCAACAGTTGCTGCGCGATGCCCTCCGTGCGGGTTTCGGTGAGCAGCTGGTCGTAGAGCAGGCCCACCAGGTCCAGTGCGTCCCGGTGTTCGGGCTGCAACTGCACGGCGTTTCCATGCGAGGCGCGGCGCAGTTGCGCCATCAGGTCGCCGCTCAGGCGTGCGCCCGGTTGCGGCGCCCCGTTTCGCGAAGGCAGCGCCTGCAGTGCCGCCAGCGCTTCCTGCAATTCCGGCATCGAGGCGAACTGCGCGGATTGCGCGGCGGCGGCTTCGGCGTCCGGGTTCAGCGCGCGCCGGCGCGCATCGAGCAGCGTGTGCAGCTCGCCCATCGCGGGTCCGGCCGGCGCGGTGAAGTTGATGGCCGGCGCGATCGGCGAGGCATCGTTCGCGGTGCCGGTTGCGGTCGGCGCTTCGGGCGCGGGAGCGCGCGCGCCCGAGGGCGCGCGGCGCGGCAGGTAGCTGCGCAGGTCCGGCAGGATGCCGGAGCTCTTCAGGTGATCGTTGAGCCGCGTGTAGAACATTTCGGCCGCCGCGAACAGGCGGCGGTCGCACAGGCGATAGAACAGCAGGCGGTGTTCGCGCTGCAGACCGAAATCGGTCGCGGCCTCGCCCAGCACCGCCGCGAGCGCGTGCGGACCGGGCGGCAGCGCGTCGTTGTCCAGCGGTGGCGCCGCGACGAGCACGGCGTAGCGGTGGCAGAGATCGAAGATGGCGTTGCCGGCGTGCAGTTCGGTGCGCGTGGACAGGTCGTCCAGCGCCATGGTTTCGTCGAATTCGTGCGGGTCGACCAGCGACAGGTCCCCGTCGCCGCGCGCGTCGCCCGCGGACGCCGCCACGGGCCGGTCGATGCCGGCGAACCGCTTCTCCAGCAGCGCCACGAACCGGCCGTGAAAGCGCGGGCGCAGGCGTTTGACTTCCTTCAGCGCCTCCATCGCTTCGTGCTGCGCCTGGCCACCGCTCGATTGCTCGGCGATCCGGAACAGCTCATGTTCCAGGTCGTCGATGGCGTTGCGCAGCAACGGTTCCAGCAAGCCGCCGCATTCGGCGACCTGTTGCGCCAGCAGGTGCCGCGCACGCGGCGCGAGGTCGCTGCGGTCGGCAAGTGTCGGCATGTGCGGCTGCTTGTCCATGAGTCCCCCGCGGGTGCGCGATGCAAGCTTCTTGCCAGCGCCACCCGCCCAACCGGGGGATTCTATGGAAGCCGGGGCGAAAGCGCCATGGACTCCCCCAAAGCCTATTCGTCGCCGGTCCCGACCCGCACCGAGACCCGGCCGTCGTCCACCCGCACGTCCACCTGGATGGGGCGGCAGCACACCTGGCAGTCTTCGATGTAGCTGGACGAACCCGCGGATGCGTCCACCAGGAGTTCGATGGGTTCGCCGCAGTAGGGACAGGTGGCGTTGATGGCTTCAGGCATGCGGGCGCTCCGGTTCGGCGGGCAGGAAAACCTCGATCAGGTCGTTGAGGAAACGGCTTCCCAGCGGCGTTGCCCGCAGGCGTCCGACGTCGCCGGTCAACCAACCCCTGGCGCGTGCTTCGTGCAGCGGCACGGCGATCGCCTCGGCGGGCAGGCCTGTGCGCGCCAGGAATGCGTCCATCCCGACGCCGTCATTCAGGCGCAACGCGTTCAGCATGAACTCGAACGGCAATTGCTCCGCGCTGACGGTTTCATCGCCGCCGAGGCGCTGCGGCGTGCGCGCGTTCTGCAGGTAGGCGACGGGCGAACGGGTTTTCCAGCGACGGCGCACGGTGGACGCACGCGTCAGTTTCCCGTGCGCCCCGGCGCCGATGCCGAGGTAATCGCCGAACGTCCAATAGTTGAGGTTGTGGCGGCAGCGCCTTCCCGGTTGCGCATACGCGGATACCTCGTATTGCGCGTAGCCGCCGTCGGCGAGCCGCGCCTGACACGCTTCCTGCATGTCCCATGCCGCGTCGTGGCCGGGCAGGGGCGGCGGGCGTTTCGCGAACGGGGTGCCGGGTTCCAGCGTCAGCTGGTAATGCGAGATGTGCGCGGGCGAAAGCGCGATCGCGCGCTCGATGTCGGCCAGCGCGCCATCGAGATCCTGGTTGGGCAGCGCGTACATCAGGTCCAGGTTGATGTTGGCATGACCGGCATCCTGCGCCTGCTTCACGGCGGATTCGGCCTCCGCCGAGGAATGGATGCGGCCCAGCGCGCGCAACTTTTCGTCGTCGAAACTCTGGACACCGAAGCTGATGCGGTTCACGCCCGCCTTCATGTAACCATCGAAGCGCCCGTGCTCGACCGTGCCCGGATTGGTTTCCAGCGTGATCTCGCAATCGCGCGCGAACGGAATGCGTGCGGAAACACCGTCGAGGATCGCCGCGATCGAACCCGGCGCGAACAGGCTGGGCGTGCCGCCGCCGAAAAAGACGCTGATGATTTCGCGCCCTGCAAGCGCGTCGCCGAAGTCGGCGATATCGCCATCGAGGTCCGCCAGCAGCGCCGCGACGTAGTCATGCTCCGGCATCGCCGCGCGCAGCCCGTGCGAATTGAAGTCGCAGTACGGGCACTTCTTCACGCACCAGGGAATGTGGACATACAAGGCCAATGGCGGGGACAAGCCCCTCCCCCCTCGGGAGAGGCGGCGCGAAGCGCCGAGCGCGCAGCGCTGGGGTGAGGGTCCGGCATCGAAAAAACGCTGTCGCAAGTTCGTACCCTCACCCGGCCGCCGGGCACCACGGAGCTCTTTGGCCACCATGGACGGTGGTTCCACCGGATGGAGAGGGGAAAAGCATCTCCCGCAACGCCGCCAGCGCCTGCCCGCGGTGGCTGATGCGGTTCTTCAAGACCGGATCGAGTTCGGCGGACGCAAGGCCGCCGCCGTCGTCGGGCAGAAACACCGGGTCGTAACCGAAGCCGTGTTCGCCGCGCGGCGCGTGCAGCACGTGGCCGTGCCAGCGACCCGTGGCGATGATGGGGTCGGGATCGTCGGCATGTCGGAGCAACGCCAGCACGCACGTGAAATGCGCGGTGCGCTGCGCGTCCGGCACGCGTTCGAGCTCGTGCAGGAGCTTGGCATTGTTGCCGGCGTTGTCGCCATGCACGCCGGCGTAGCGCGCGGAATACAAACCGGGCGCACCATCCAGCGCATCCACGCACAGGCCGGAGTCGTCGGCCAGGGAGGGCATGCCCGACCCGCGCGCGGCGTGGCGGGCCTTCAGGATCGCGTTTTCAACAAAGGTCAGTCCGGTTTCTTCGGCGTCGCCGATGCCGAGTTCCGATTGCGCGATGAGTTCGATGCCGCTGCCAGCCAGTAGCTCGCGCAATTCCACGAGTTTGCCGGCGTTGCCGCTGGCCAGTACCAGCTTCATGTGGCGAGAGCTTCCCGTTGCGCTTCGATCAGTTCGCCGATGCCTTGCTGCGCCAGCGCCAGCAGCGCGTCCAGTTCCTCTCGCCGGAACGCGTGGCCTTCGGCGGTGCCCTGCAGTTCGATGAAACCGCCGCCGTCGTTCATCACCACGTTCATGTCGGTGTCGCAGTTCGAATCTTCGGCGTAATCGAGGTCGAGCACGGGCACGCCCTGGTAAACGCCCACCGAGACCGCCGCGACCGCGCCGTGGACCGGGTTGCGTTTTAACAGGCCGCGCTGCATCAGGCCGTTCACGGCGTCCACCAGTGCGACGTAAGCGCCGGTGATCGATGCGCAACGCGTACCACCATCGGCCTGCAGCACGTCGCAATCCAGCGTGATCACGCGCTCGCCCAGCGCCGCGCGATCGACGCAGGCCCGCAACGAGCGCCCGACCAGGCGCTGGATTTCCATGGTGCGGCCGCCCTGGCCGCCGCGCGCGGCTTCGCGTTGCGTGCGATCGCTGGTGGCACGCGGCAGCATGCCGTATTCGGCGGTGACCCAGCCCTCGCCCTTGCCGCGCAGCCACGGCGGAATGCGTTCCTCGACGCTGGCGGTACACAGCACGCGCGTGTCGCCCATGCCGATCAGCACGGAACCCTCGGCGTGCTTGGTGTAGCGGCGCTCGATCGTCACGGCGCGCAAGGCATCGGGCGCGCGGCCGGAAGGACGCAGGATGGCCATCGGGAAGGTATCCGCTGGAAGCCCGACAGTTTACCATCGTGGCTTGTCACGACGATCCGGAACGCCCGCATGATCCGCAGCATGACCGCGTACGCGAACAGGGAAGATTCGACCCCACAGGGCTGGCTGGCGTGCGAGGTGCGCGCGGTGAATTCGCGCTTCCTCGAAACCGGCCTGCGCCTGCCCGAAGAATTGCGCACACTGGAGCCGAAATTGCGCGAGCGCATCACGGCGCGCTTGTCACGCGGCAAGGTTGACGCCACGTTCCGTTACCGGCCACCGGCCGCGGCGGCGGATCTTCTGCTGGACGAGCGCACGGCCGCGCAGCTTGCGGCGGCGGCGAATGCCTTGAAGGCGAATTTCCCGCAGCTCGCCACCGACTTCGCGGGCTTGCTCGAGTGGCCGGGCCTGCTGGTGAAACCGGAACTCGACCAGGAAGGCCTGGCGCAAAGTGCGGAAGCGTTGCTGGAGCGCACGCTGGATGAATTCATCGAGGGGCGTGCACGCGAGGGCGAAAAGCTGGCGCAGGCATTGCGCGAGCGGCTGGATGGCATCGAACGCATCGTCGGCGAAGTACGCGCGATGCTGCCCGAGGTTCGCGCCGCGTTGCGAACCAGGCTGGAAGCCAGACTGGCCGAGGTGGCGAAAGCCGCCGAGCCGGGCCGGCTCGAACAGGAACTGGTGCTGCAGCTCTCGCGCATCGACGTCGACGAGGAACTCGACCGCCTCGATGCGCACGTCGGCGAGGCGCGTCGCGTCCTCGCGCTGGACGAACCCGTCGGACGGCGCCTCGACTTCCTGATGCAGGAATTCAACCGCGAAGCCAACACGCTGGCATCCAAGTCCGTCGACCCGCGCGCCACCCGCGCGGCCGTGGACCTGAAGGTGCTGATCGAGCAGATGCGCGAACAGGTGCAGAACCT
>DATEKI010000269.1:0-5662 GCA_035277545.1 Rhodanobacteraceae bacterium
CGACACGATCGCGACGCCGGTCTTGACCATGGTTTCGCAGGCCACGTGGGCGCGCTTGTCCTGCGCCAGGATCGCGTCCAGCACGGCATCGGAAATCTGGTCGGCGACCTTGTCCGGGTGGCCTTCGGAGACCGATTCGGAGGTGAACAGGTAACGGCTCATCGTGGGTTATATCCTTTGATACGGATGGAAGGATGGAACAAGTCGCCCATGATACAGGGTCGCAGGCGCGGGTGCACCGCCAAGCGTAGCGCGTTCAGCGGCGGGTCGCCTACGCAGCCGCGGCGAATTCGCCCGGCACGGCCGCCGCAAGTGCGTCGAAATAATCGCGTGTGAGGCGGCGCTGCTCGTGGGCGCTTTCCGCGGCATTGGCCACGGCGCGGAAGGCCGCGTTTTCCGGGCGGTCTTTCGCGTACCAGCCGAGATGCTTGCGGGCGATCCGCACGCCCGCGACCTCGCCGTAGAACGCGTAAAGCGCGTCCAGATGGCCGAGCAGGATGTCGCGAACTTCGGTGGCGTCCGGCTCCGGCAGCAATTCGCCGGTGGCGAGGTAATGCGCGATCCCGCGGAAAAGCCACGGCCGCCCCTGCGCGGCGCGGCCTATCATCAGCGCGTCGGCCTGGGTGCAATCGAGCACTTCGCGCGCCTTGGCGGGCGAATCGACGTCGCCGTTGGCGAACACCGGAATCGAAACTGCAGCCTTCACCGCCGCGATGGTGTCGTACTCGGCCAAGCCTTCATATTTCTGTGAACGGGTGCGGCCGTGCACGGCCAACGCCGCTATGCCGGAATCTTCGGCAATGCGCGCGATCGCCAGCGCGTTGCGATGTTCGGGCGTCTGGCCGGTACGGATCTTCAACGTCACCGGCACTTCGACGGCTTCGACCACGGCCCTGCAAATGCGTGCGACCAGGGGTTCGTCGGCCAGCAGCGCGGAACCCGCCCAGGCATTGCAGACCTTCTTGGCCGGGCAGCCCATGTTGATGTCGATCAACTGCGCGCCGTTGGCGACGTTGTAGCGTGCCGCTTCGGCCAGCATCACGGGATCGGAGCCCGCGATCTGCACCGAAACGGGATCAGGCTCGCCCGCGTGGTCCATGCGGTGCAGCGACTTGCGGGTCTGCCACAGGCGCGGATCGGAAGCCGTCATCTCCGACACGGCCAGCCCCGCGCCCAATCGCTTGCACAATTGGCGGAAGGGCTTGTCGGTGACCCCGGCCATGGGCGCCAGGGCCAGGGCCGGTTCGATCGGAATGGGACCGATGTGCATGTCCCGAATTGTACCGGCGCGGTTCTTGCAACAACGGGGTGCCGGATGGATGATGCGGACGGTCACGGAGAAGGCATGCGCGGGGCTCTGCCAGGCTTGCTGTTGTGGATTGCGGGGGGTGTCGCGCTGGCGGCGGCACCGCTGACCGCGCAGCAGATGCGCACCTTGTCGACCAGCAATCCGCGCGGCCTGATCATGGACGTCCGCGCCGCGCTGGATGCAGGGCGTTACGTGAACGACCCTGCTGGCGAGCGCGAAGCGCTATGGTGGATGGGGCACGCCGGCGTCAATATTTCCGATGCGGCCGTGGTGACGGAAGCCGCGGCGCGACTGAAGAGCCTGGGCAGCGTCGGCCACGACACGCTGGCCGAATCCTATGCGGGGTTCCTTACCGCCGATCAGCGCATCCTGCGCGGTGATGGCGGCGGCGTCAGCGATGCCCTCCAGGCCGCGTCACTGCAGCTGGACAGCAGCGATCCCGCGCGGCGTGCGCTGGCCAAGTTCCAGTTGTGCGACGCCTACAGCATGGCAGGCCAGGCCGAGCATTCGCAGCCGCTGTGCCGGGAAGCCGATGCGGCCTTCGCGGCGCTGCACGACGACTGGAGCCAGGCACAGGCGCTGAACGACGAAGGCAACAACGCGTATGCGATGACGCAATATTCGCAGGCCGGCCAGTACTACCAGCAGGCACGCGCACTTTACGAAAAGGTCGGCGACCACTCCCAGGCGCTGATGGTCGGCGACAACCTGGCGCAGGTTTACCTGAAGCAGGACATGCCGGCACAGGCGATCAGGCTGTCACGCGCCTCGCTCGCGGACGAACGCGCCGCGGGCCGCGAATCGGACGCACTGAATTCGCAATACGACATCGCGCGTGCGTTGCGGGCCATGGGCAAGCACCAGGACGCGATGGACATGATCGCGGCGACGGTGGACGAAGCGCGCAAGGCGCACCTCGACGCGCAACTTCCCGAGCTGTTGCAGGAACAATCGCGGATGGCCGAGGCCGACGGTGACCTCAAACTGGCGCTGGCCGCCGAACGCGAAGCGATGCAGATCGCCGGCAAGTACTGGAAGGTCAGCCTCGGCTCCCAGCAGGCGGAACTGGCGGCGCGCTATGCCGCGCGCGAGAAGGAAATCCGCATCCAGGAACTGGAGCGCAACAACCAGGTCAAGAACCTGAAGTTGCGCGCGGCGCAGGCGGACGTGGAGCGCAACGCCATGCAGCTCCGGCGCCAGCACGGCACGCTGATCGCGGCGCTGGTCGCGGCGGTCAGCCTGGTGGTCGGCATTGTCTCGTTGCTGTTGCTGGTGCGTTCGCAGTGGCGGCATGGACGGGAGCTGCGGCGCCAGGCCCAGGAAGACCCGCTGACGGGCGCGGACAACCGGCGCGGATTTTTCCGGCGTGCGCAGGCGTTGCTCGACCGGCGCGATGTCGACGCGGCGCCGCTGCACGCGTTGCTGTTGTTCGACTTCGACCATTTCAAACGCATCAACGACCATTACGGACACCCGTACGGCGACATCGTGCTGAACGTCTCCGTCCAGTGCCTGCGTGGCGTGGTGGGCAGCCGCGGGCGGCTGGCGCGGCTGGGGGGCGAGGAGTTCGTGGTGTTGTGTCCGCACCTCGGCGGTTCCGACGCCCTGCGACTCGCCGAGGACATGCGCGCGGCGATCGGTAAGCTGGTGTTTCCGGACGCGCCCGATGGCCTCGATGTCACGATCAGCGTCGGTATGGCCTTGTTCGACGGCACGCGTTGCCACGATGTCGGCAGCTGGCTGCGCGCCGCCGACGACGCGATGTACGCCGCGAAGGCGCGCGGGCGTGATCAGGTCGTGTTCGCGCAGGAGGTCGAACAGATGCTGCAACAAGTCGGCGCGGCCCCGCGCACCGCGAGCTGAGGTCAGGCGTCGCGGGCGGCCGTGGCTGCGGTTTCCGGTTGCCCTGCGCGGATCGGAATGCCGGATTCGCGTCCGCGCAGGTGCCCGCTCAAGCCCATGCCGACACGCATGCCGTAACCGATGCGTTCGGCGTAACCGGTCATCAGGGCTGCGGATTCGACATCCAGCAGTTCGCCCGCCGTTTCGCGCCACAGAGCCAGCCAGCGCCGGAAATGTCCGATGCCGATGGGCAGCGGCTGATGCTTTGCGAGGGGGTTGCCGCGGTAATGGCCGCTGCGCAGCGCCACCGTGGCCCAGAACGATGTCATCAACACCTTGTGCGCGTCCCAGTCATCGACCAGCGGATTGAAGACCGGCCCGAGCAACGGGTCTGCGCGTACCCTGTCGTAAAAACGGTCGACCAGTGCGGCAAGTCGCGATTCGTCCAAGTCGGAGGGAATGGCGTTCGGCATGCCGACAGCGTCGCGCGCAATGCCAGGATGGGCCATGACCTGCATCAATGACGCGCATCAATGCCGCGCGGCGTCCATCGGCGCAGAGTGCATGGCGAGCCCGTCCCGGAGCCGTGGACATGACCCACGTCGTCACCGACAACTGCATCAACTGCAAATACACCGATTGCGTCGAGGTGTGTCCGGTCGATTGCTTCCACGAGGGTCCGAATTTCCTCGTGATCGACCCCGACGAGTGCATCGACTGCACGTTGTGCGTGGCCGAGTGTCCGGTATTCGCCATCTTTCCCGAGATGGATGTGCCGAAGGGGCAGGAGAAATACCTCGCGATCAATGCCGAGCTGGCGAAGCAGTGGCCGGTGATCGCCAGCAAGATTCCCGCGATGGAAGGCGCCGATCTGTGGGACGGCATTCCCGACAAGTTGCCGCTGCTCGATCGTGGCGGCGCTGGCGGCAAGCCGGTTGGCGAACCGTCCGCACCGCCTCGCGCCACGTAACGCTGCCTTGATCCCCGTCGGCTAGACTGGCTGGACGCCAGCAACCGCGGCCCCACGTTCCCGTACGCAGTCAGAAGGAGTCCATCCATGTCCGGCACGAAATTCAAGGGCAACCCCGTCCACGTCGACGGCCACTTTCCGAAGGTTGGCGACAAGGCACCGGCCTTCAAGCTGATTGCGGGCGACCTTTCCGAAAAGTCGCTGGCCGACTTCGCCGGCAAGCGCAAGGTGTTGAACATCTTTCCCAGTGTCGACACCGGCGTGTGCGCGGCCTCGGTGCGGCACTTCAACAAGGATGCGGCGGGTCTGAAGAACGCAGTGGTGCTGTGCATTTCCGCCGACCTGCCGTTCGCGCAGGCGCGTTTCTGCGGCGCCGAGGGCATCCAGAACGTCACCATGCTGTCGATGATGCGCGGCCGCGCATTCCTGAAGGACTACGGCGTCGCCATGACCGACGGCCCGCTGGCCGGCCTCGCCGCGCGCGCGGTGGTGGTGCTGGACGAACACGACAAGGTGATCCACGCGCAGATGGTGGACGACATCACCCACGAACCGGATTACGCCGCCGCGCTGAAGGCGCTCGGCTGACGCGGAATGGCTGTTCCCCTCTCCCGTCGGGAGAGCCGCCATCCTTGGCCGAGAGCTCCGTGGTGGCGCGCAGCGCGGGGTTAGGGTTCGGTTCCCTACTGGCGCCACATCGACATCCATGTCATTTTCCGCCCGCCTCCCGGGCGGGCGCGTGACTTTCTCTTGCGTGGCCAAGAGAAAGTCACCAAAGAGAAGGCCACCCCGCGAACACGCCCTCCGCACATCCACGTGCTGCGGGGTCGCTCACGCACGCCGGGGTTCGCCGACGGTACATCCGTGTACCTGCGGCGAACTGGCCCGCATCCAGCGGGCCACCCTTCGGGCGATTCCGTCGTCCGCTCGCCGTGTTCGAGGGGCCCCGTCAGCGCGCTTCCTGCGCGCACGAGCCAGCGAAGCACTCCACCGTGCCTTGCTTCGAACGAGGCCATGGATGGCCGTCAACGGAGCAGAGCTCTTCCCGCGCCTTTGCACGACGCCGAGCATCGCAGCGCCAAGCGGGAGCAAGGCGCGCATGTTCGAGGCCATGGATGGCCGAGTTCGCGCCGGCCCGCTTGGCGCGAGAAGCGCAGGGAAGCTGAGGCAACTGGATGTTGCCGAAACCGTCGTGCCAGGCGCAATGGTCTTTCGCCCCTTTCTGCCGTAACAGAAAGGGGCTCGCTCGCTTGCGAGCGAAACCGCTTCGACGTCAATATATCCTGCAGAAGCAATACGCGTACGTGAGGGGTTTGCCCGGCTGCGCATGTTCCAACAGCTGCAATTCGGGTGCGAGGCGCGGCACGGCCTGCAGCCACGATTGCGGCGCATCCAGGCCGAGCCAGGCCAGCACCCGCGCGGACGCGCTGTTGCCGAAGCCCATGAAGAGTTTCTGGAACACGCTGGTCGGCGGCGCGAAATAACGCACCGCATAACGGCCACCGAGTTTCGCGTCCTTCGCGGCATAGTCGATGGCGTCG
>DATEKI010000270.1:0-2099 GCA_035277545.1 Rhodanobacteraceae bacterium
TGCCTCGTCGCGTTCGAGGACCCCAACCTGTTCGCCATCGGCGCCGATGACCCGTACGCGCGGGACCCGGATTTCGTGATTGCGCCGATTGCCTTTGTTTTCGGTAGCGATACCGTCTTCTCCTGCTCAAGTTCGCCAGCACTGCCTGGCGCGCATTCCGTCAGTGCGGGCCGGATTCGGCCTGCAAACGTTCGAGGAAGGCCTGCAGCGGCATGCTGCCAAGGTCTTCCCCGGAACGCGTACGGACGGAAATGGCGCCCTGCTCCTTCTCGCGATCACCGATCACGAGCAGCCAAGGCACCTTTTGCAACGTATGCTCGCGGATTTTATAGCCGATTTTCTCGTTGCGCAAATCGGCCTGGGCCCGGAAACCCGCCTCGTTCAGGCTGGCGGCGACCTGCCGGGCATAGTCGGCCTGCGCATCGGTGATGTTCAGGACCACGGCCTGGACCGGCGCCAGCCAGGTCGGGAAATTGCCGGCATGGTGTTCGATGAGGATGCCGATGAACCGCTCCATCGAGCCCACGATGGCCCGGTGCAGCATCACCGGCACATGGCGCTGGGAATCCTCGCCCACGTATTCGGCGCCGAGGCGCCCCGGCATCGAGAAATCCACCTGCATGGTGCCGAGCTGCCAGTCGCGGCCGATCGCGTCGCGCAGGTGGTACTCGATCTTCGGCCCGTAGAAGGCACCCTCGCCCGGCAACTCCGTCCACACGGCGCCGGCCTTGCGCAGCGCCGCGCGCAACGCTTCCTCGGACTTGTCCCAGATCGCGTCGTCGCCGATGCGGGCGTCGGGGCGCAGCGCCAGCATCAATTCCACGTCCTTGAAACCAAAATCCTCGTAGACCGTCAGCGCCTGCTTGTGAAACGCCACCACCTCGGATTCGATCTGGTCCTCTGTGCAGAAGACGTGGCCGTCGTCCTGGGTGAAATTGCGCACGCGCAGCAAGCCGTGCAGCGCGCCCGACGGTTCGTTGCGGGTGCAGCCGCCGAATTCGCCGATGCGGATCGGCAGGTCGCGGTAACTGTGCAGGCCATTGTTGAAAATCTGCACGTGGCCCGGGCAGTTCATCGGCTTCACCGCGTAGGTGCGCTTTTCCGACTCGGTGAAGAACATGTTGTCCTTGTAGTTGTCCCAGTGGCCGGATTTCTTCCACAGCGACACGTCGAGGATCGACGGACAACGCACTTCGTCGTAACCGGAATCCCGATAGACACGGCGCATGTACTGCTCGACCTGCTGCCACAGCGTCCAGCCCTTGGGGTGCCAGAACGCCATGCCCGGCGCCTCTTCCTGCATGTGGAAGAGGTCGAGCTGCTTGCCCAGTTTGCGGTGGTCGCGTTTCTCGGCTTCCTCGATGCGGGTCAGGTAGGCCTTGAGGTCCTTGTCATTCAACCACGCCGTGCCGTAGATGCGGCTCAGCATCGCGTTGTCGGAATCGCCATGCCAGTACGCACCGGCGGTTTTCATCAGCTTGAACGCCTTCAGGCGCCCCGTGTCAGGCACGTGCGGGCCGCGGCACAAGTCGGTGAACTCGCCCTGCGAGTAGAGCGACAGTTCCTCGTTGGCCGGGATCGATTCGATGATCTCTGCCTTGTAATCCTCGCCGATGCCACGGAAGAACGTCACCGCCTCGTCGCGCGATTTCACGCTGCGCGACAGCGGCAGCGATTCCCTGACGATCTTGTGCATCTCGGCTTCGATCGCGGGCAAGTCCTCCGGCTTGAACGGTTCGCCCTTGGGCGCGAAGTCGTAGTAGAAGCCATCCTCGATCACCGGCCCGATCGTCACCTGGGTGCCCGGATACAGCCGCTGCACCGCCTGCGCCAGCAGATGCGCGGTCGAGTGGCGAATGACGTCCAATGCCTCCGGCGATTTCTCGGTGACGATCTCGACCCGCGCGTCGTGGTCGACGGTGCGCGAAAGATCCACCAGCTTGCCGTCGATCTTGCCGGCCAGCGCGGCCTTGGCGAGCCCGGCGCCGATGGACGCGGCAACGTCGCGCACGCTGGGCGGCGCGTCGAAGGATTTGGTGCTGTTGTCGGGGAGCGTGATGGTGATCATGGCTTGAAGACAGGGATGAGGGAGCAGGGGC
>DATEKI010000271.1:0-21592 GCA_035277545.1 Rhodanobacteraceae bacterium
CTTGCTTGTCGCGCTGGGCCTGCCATTGGCTGCCATCGCGCAGTCTTCCGCGCCCACGGCGTCCGGTTCCGGTGCCGCGCAGGTTCCGGCCTACATCACCCGTGCGATCGACGACCCCGCGCGCGCCGCGGACCGGAAGGACGATGCCCGCCGCAAGATGGCCGACGTGATGGCATTCACCGGCGTCAAGCCCGGCGACAAGGTGTTGGAACTCGATCCCGGTTCGGGCTACTGGACGCGCGTGTTCAGCCGCGTCGTGGGCCCGAATGGCCACGTCTATACCGTGTGGCCGGATGAAATGGCGAAGTTCTCGGCCAAGAGCTTCGCGAACTGGCAGGGACTCGCGAAAGACACCTACAGGAACGTCAGCCTGTTGAAGCAACCGGCCGCGATGCTGAGCGTGCCGCAGAAAGTGGACATCGTGTTCACTTCGCAGAACTACCACGACTACCACGACCCGTTCATGGGCCCGGTGGACATGAAGAAGTTCGACAGGCAGGTGTTCGATGCGCTGAAACCGGGGGGCGTGTTCATCGTGATCGATCACATCGCGCCGGCTGGTTCAGGCACCAGCGACACCAACACCTTGCACCGGATCGACCCGGAAGTGGTGAAGCAGGAAGTGGAAGGTGCCGGCTTCGTGTTCGACGGTTCCAGCGATGCGCTGATCAATCCCGGGGATCCGCTGGACATCAAGGTGTTCGACCCGTCGATCCGCGGCCACACCAGCCAGTTCATCTATCGGTTCAAGAAGCCGGCGAAATGAACGCTGCGGTCGGGCGCGGGCTCAGTGCAGCCCGCGCCAGATCGCGTCGAGCAGCTCGTCGGTGGGATCGAGGGTTTGTTCCCAGTACATGATGCCGCCAAGGTGGTGCGCCTTCACGAAGGCGGCCTTGGCGGCGATCGATTCGGGATCGTCGTAGGTGATCAGCGTGCGCGTCCCGGCGTTCCACAACCACGCCGCATCGGCCTGCGCGTCCCAATGGCGCACGAAACCCTGTTTGCCGATGAAATCCGTCTTGAGTTTCGGCCAGGGAATTTCGCCGACGAATTTCTTGTAAGGCTGGTACAGGCCGTCGTGCGCGGGATTGACGCCGCCGAATATGCGGGCGTAAAAGGCCGCGCCGATCACCAGTTTCCCGGCTGGCACGCCGGCCGCAAGGAACTGGCGTACCGCGCGGCCCGTCGTGCGCGCGTCGGCAGGCGCGAGTTTCGAGGCGTGCAGGCCGGTGTGGTGGCAGGTGTCCGGCGTCATCGCATTGCAGAAGTCGTACGTCATCATGTTGAACCAGTCGACGTAGCGGTTCACCGCCGCGAGATCGACGCCGCTGACGAAGGGGCCGTCGGCGACCGCGATGCTCAACGTGTAATGGCGGTGGCGCGCGGCGCCGGCTGCGTCGAGGCTCGCGCGCACGGCCGCCAACAGCAACGTGAAGTTGCTCCGGTCGTCGGGGCTGGACGCGATGCCGGGCTCGCTGTGTCCCGGATATTCCCAGTCGATGTCGAGGCCGTCGGCGTCGTGGGCGACGAGCATCCGCGTGGCGCTGTCCGCGAACGCCTTGCGTCCCGCGGCCGTGCTCGCAGCTTCCGAGAAGCCGCCCACGGCCCAGCCGCCGATGGAGATTTCCACTTTCAACGCCGGGTCGCGTGCCTTGAGCGCAATCAGCGATTGCAGTCTTTCCGCGGCGGCATCGGGCAACAAAACGCGACCGGCCTCCACGTTCGCGAACGCGAAGATCAGCGTATCGATCTCGTGCAGATCCCTGTCCTGCGCCGGATTCCATCCGGTTGCATAACCGATCACGCGATACGGCGCGGGCATGGCGTCCGCCGCCAGCGCACTGCCGATCGACATCGCACCGGCCAGCGTTGCGGCAAGCGCGATGCGCAGGAATGGCACGTTGATGCCTCGCCCGAGGGTTGTCAGCTTCCGCTGCTGCCCGCCGTTGCCGGGGCGGGAGCCGCCGTCGAAGCCGGCGCCGCGGCAGTACCCGCCGGCGCGGCCTGCGTTTCGCTCTGCGCATAATGCCCGATCTGCAACGCGTAGCCCGCGCGCGTGCCGGGTGGGAGCGCGGACGGATCGGCATACACGCTGACGGTGTAAGTGCCTGCCGCGGCGATCGGGGCCGCCCATTTGTCGGCGTGCGTGTCGGCGCTGTCGACGAGTTTCTGGCCGTTCGCTTCAACCTTGAAATGCACGTTCGTGTTCTGGGTGATCAGGTTGACGGCGAGCGTCTGGCCTGCCGCCAGATCGACCGTGTAATCACGTGCAGGACCCTGCGCATCCAGCGTTCCGACTTCCTGCGCCCACGGGTTGTTGGCTTCGAAGGCCACCGCGGTGGCTTCGGCCTTCATGTCCGACTGGCCGTACTGTCCGATCTGCAGCGCGTACTTCGGCTTCTCGTCGCGCTGCAGGGCATCGGGCTGGACATAGACATGGATCGTGTAGCTCGCCGGCGCCGTCCCGGCGGGTGCCGACCAGGTGGTGGCGCCGGTCTTGTAGGTATCGACTTCCTGCTTGCCGCTCGTCTCGTTCTTGATCTTGAAGAAGATGTTCGGGTCGCGCGTGATCAGGTTGACCTGCAGGATCTTGCCGGGTTCGATGGCGACCGAATAATCGTGGTAGTAGTCGTAATGGTCGAGGGTATCCACTTCCTGGACCCAATGCGCGCCGGGCTGGAAGGTCACGTTGACCGGGGAACCGGCGATCGCGGGAGGGACCATGCAGGCACCTGCAACGCCGATCACGAAGGCGGTGGCAACGGAATGGAGTCGGCGGAACGGTGACATGGACAATCCTCGCGCGGTGGGTTGGGGCGCCCCGGCAGTGCGGGCGTCATCGGGCAATCGGAATCGAAGGGTCGCAACGCTCTCCAGCATACTACCTTGCGCGGCACGGCGGTCGCCGCGCGGGGCGACCGCCACGCGTCAAAGGCACATCAGTGCCCGCGCCCATCCGCCCGGCATGCGGCGCCATCGGTGACCTGCGTGACCGCGCCAGCGGCCGCGCTCAAGGTCCGGCTGTAGCACACCCCGCGCGAATCGGTGAACGTGTAACCCTGCGACGCCTGCTGGCCGCTGGGCCCGGTGAAGGCGCCGCTCGAATCGAAGTTGAGGGTATCGGCCGCGTTGTCGAACTGGGTGCGGTCAGAGGCGAAATGCCCGCCGGGACCGGATTCGTCGTATTGCCGCGAGTAGTTCTGGCTGACGGTGGTCGCCTGGGTTTCGCTGCCGTCGCCTGCCACCAGCACGTTGATGTCCATGTTGAGCGGGAACGACCAGCTTGTCGTTGCATCGGCCGGGCCGCCGTCACGGGGACGGCCGTACGAGCGCTGCGAGGCCGAGCTTGTCTGGGTGATGTCCTGCTCGAACTGCGTGCTGGAATTGACGATCTGCTGCGCATTGCTGAAGCGTACGTCCTGCACCACGTTCGATGGCATCCGCCCGTGGGGCGTGTCGAGATAACCGCGCGTCACGAGGCTGTGGCGGGAGGTGACCGTGAAGGCGTAGTGGATGCCGTCGGGGTTCACGGTGTTCTGTTGCACCGGATGCACGCCGCTGTCGGCATCCTGGGTCAGCGCACCGGTCAACTGCTTCGCGTCGTGGTCCTGATAGAGCAGCAGCGTGGCCGCGGTATCGAAACGCTGGCTGTTGTTCTGGAAGGCCGGGTCGCCGGTCACCACGCTGACGCTCACGGTATGTGGCCGGCCGTTGTCCAGAAGGCCGGCGAACGGGGTGATGTCGACGCGGTAAGGTTCGAAATCGAGGGTCTGCACGCCCGGGACCGGCCGCCACAGGTAGGGATCGACGCCACCGGTGTAGACCCATCCCGAAATCGGCACGATGCCGGCGGGCTTGCCGTCGATCGCGACCTCCGCTTCTCGGAAGGCGGTGCCGCCACAGCCCGTGACCGAAGCGTAGGCATCGGGTCCGCACGAGTACCAGAACTCGTCCCCGGACTGCGGTTCGGCCGTGACGACGAGGTAGGCGCGATCGATGTTGCCCGGCAGCATGAAGGTTTGCGACATCGGCGCCTGGTCGGTGTAAATCGAAACGGCGTTGCCGGCAGGGTCGCTGCCGAGCGACAGCACCTGGTCGGGCACCCGCGGTGCAGGGTATTCCGGGGTCGCAGGGTAGAAGTCGAGTTCCGCGCTCCCGGTGATCGAACCGTTGTAGGTGCCGTTGTAGATGTTGTAGACCACGGCGTTGCCGGGATGCGCACTCGCCAGCAAAGAAGACAGATCGGTGACGTCACGCTCGACGTGCCAGCTTGGGCTGCGCGAGGCCGACGGCTCCTGGGTGGTGCCGAAGTACATGTTCACGCCGCCGATCCACACGCTCGCGGTGCGGTCGTACTGGCGGCCGGTGGTGACGTTGAAATCGGCCTTGAACACCACCTTGTTCCATGGTCCGCTGCAGCCCGGAGGCGGCGCGTAATTGAAGGGGTGGGCCGCGTAATCGTCGAACGTGCCGGTCGCCGAATTGGCTGCATAGAGCTTGACGACGCAAGGTGTTTCCCCCGGCACGGGAACCAGCGGATCGGCCACGGCGGCGCCGGTTTCGCCGATGGCGATCGGCGGTCCGACGATGGGCTCGGGTGCCATGGCGGCGACGGCGCTCATCGCAATGAGCAGGCCGGCGGTCACCGGCACGAACAAACGCGGAGAGCGGACAGACGGCGGGGCTTGCATGACAGGTCTCCTTGGCTCGAAGTGGTCCCCTGCAAGGCTCCGCAGCCTAGCACCAAACGTGACCAAGTGTTACATCCATGCATATCGGATTTACATATACAACCCGACGCAGCGGTATTGGCCGCGCAAGCCGGACGGCGATCCTGCACAATCGACGTTTTGGCCAAGGGAACAACGCATGCTGTTGACGATCGGCATCCTCGCCATCACCTGCCTCGTTTCGTGGATCGCGTTCAAGGACCGCAAGTTGATGCAGCGGCTGCTGCTCTGGCCGCCCGCGGTCAGCAAGAAGCACGAATACTGGCGCCTGCTGAGCTACGGGCTGGTGCACGCCGACTTCCAGCACCTGCTGTTCAACATGATCACGCTGTTCTTCTTCGGGCGCGCGCTGGAGGGATTCTTTGCGGGCTACCTGGGTCCGCTCGGGTTGCTGTGGTTCTATCTCGGCGGGCTGCTGGTATCGATCCTGCCGACGTACATCAAGAACCGGAACAATGCGAACTACTACAGCCTTGGCGCGTCCGGCGCCGTGTCGGCGGTGCTGTTCGCCTTCATCCTGCTTTCGCCCTGGTCGATGATCATCGTGTTCGTGATTCCGGTGCCCGCCATCCTGTATGCGGTGGCCTTCCTCGGTTATTCGATCTACATGGACCATCGGGGCGGCGGCTACGTCAACCACAGCGCGCATTCCTGGGGCGCGGCTTACGGTGTGCTGTTCATGGTGATCATGGACCCGCGCGTCACCGTGGTGTTCGTGCAGCAGCTGCTGCATCCGTCGTAGGCCCATCCCTGGGAAACACCGCGCACATTCGTGCGCGACTATTCAAACAAGCAAGTTACAATGGACGGCGCACGTGTTCGTGTGCGCGTCTCTTGATCCAGATCCCATGAGCGAAACCATCGGCAATGCACGCCCGGCGCCGGGCAGCAAGTTCACCAGCCCGCAGGGCACGCGCGCGGTCAAGGACGGCATCCGCCCCAGCAAGCTGAGCTACATGCCGGACGCCGCACGCAAGCCGCCGTGGTTGCGGGTGAAACTTCCGGCCGGCGCGAAGTACGAGGAAATCCGCGACATCGTGCGCACGCACAAGTTGTCGACGGTGTGCGCCGAATCGAAGTGCCCGAACATCGCGGAGTGCTGGGGTCGCGGCACCGCCACGTTGATGCTGATGGGTTCGGTGTGCACGCGTGCGTGCAAGTTCTGTTCCGTGTCCACCGGCAATCCGCACGGCTGGCTGGACCCGATGGAGCCGGCAAGCGTGGCCGACGCGGTCGCGCTGATGAATTTGAAATACGTGGTGCTGACCTCGGTCGACCGTGACGATCTGCCCGATGGCGGAGCGGGCCACTATGCGGCCTGCATCCGCGCGATCCACGGCCGCATGCCGGAAACGGCGGTGGAAGCATTGACGCCGGATTTCGCGGGGCGCCACGGGCATGTTGCCACGGTGCTGGACGCGGGCCTGGCCACTTACGCGCAGAACGTCGAAACGGTAGAACGGCTGACGCATCCGGTGCGCGACGCACGCGCGGGATACCGGCAGACGCTCGATATCCTGAAGTTCGCGAAGGGCCATGCGCCGCAAACCATCGTCAAGACCAGCATGATGCTGGGCCTCGGCGAAACCGACGACGAGATCGAACGCGCGCTCGCCGATATCCGTGCCGCCGAGGTGGACGTGGTGACGATGGGCCAGTACATGCGCCCGACGCAAAACCATCTGCCGGTCACGCGCTTCGTGACGCCGGAGCAGTTCCAGCAATACCGCGAGCTGGCGCTGGGCATGGGCTTCCTGGAAGTGGTCGCGGGTCCGCTGGTGCGATCCAGCTACCGCGCAGAGCAAGTGCTGGAACGGAACAACGTCGGACTCGATCCTGCCGTCATCGACGGCATCCGTGAGGCCGCATCGTTGCGCTGCTGAACACCGTCCGGCCTAATTCCAAGGCTTGGCCCTGGCCAACCACTCGCGGAGCTTGCCCGGGTCTGCGCTGGCAAGCCATTGTTCCGCCTCATTAAAGTTGGCGGTTTCCAGCGCGGCATGCAACACGCCGGGCGCGCCGATGCGGCTGAAAACCAGCATCACGCTGCCGAAGGAGCCCGCCAGCAGCGCAGCCTGCCAGTGGTGGCCCTGGTCGTCGTCGAAACTCCGCATGGAGCTGAAAATCCGGCATGTTCAGAGAGGGATCAACAGGATACACGTGCGGGGAAGGCCGGTTCATGCGATAATGTTGCAGGCCTGACGCTCGGACCAAGCGTATGACGACGTGGCGTGGCGGGTGCCATTGTGGCCGGATCGCATTTCAAGTGGACGGCGAAATCGGCACCGCGATGGAGTGCAATTGCTCGCACTGCCGGCCCAAGGGTTACCTGATGTGGTTCGTGCCGCGTGATGCTTTGAGGCTGTCCACGCCGGAAGCAGACATGAGCACGTATCGTTTCAACAAACACAAGATCGCCCACCATTTCTGTCCCGTTTGCGGGGTGGCGCCGTTCGCCGATGGCGAACGTGAAGGGCATCCAATGGCGGCGGTGAACGTACGCTGCCTCGAGGGGGTTGAGCTTGGCGGTTTGAATATCCGCCAGGTCGACGGACGCAGCCTGTAGTTCGCGGCCGCCCGCCATTGAAGAAGTCGTACCGACCGGCTCGGCTCGCCAAGCCTTGGCCTGCAAGGCCGAGCCTGCAACGCAACAACATGAGGAAAGCAGCAATGGCAACATCACGGAATCGCAAACCCTCCGGCAAAACCGCCAAGTCCGCGGCGCGCAAGGCGCCCCGGAAGGCGAAAGCGGCGCCCAGCCGGACACCGAAGCCCGCCAAAGCTGCGAAGAAATCCGCGAGCAAGCCCGCGAAGAAACCTGCGAAGGTCGCGAAGGCGCGTCCTGCGCCGAACAAGCCTGCCGCGAAACCGGTTCGCGCCGCGGACAAGCCGGCACCAGCCGCCAAACCCGTGCCCCGGCCGGCTTCGGTCAAGACCGCCGCTCGTGCGGTCGCCGCCGCGCGTGCCGGCGCCGCGAAGCGCCGGCCGCCGTCCTACATCCCGCGCTCGCGTTTCAATGACGACTGGATGCTGGGTGGCACGGTGGAGTTGCCGCGCCAGCCGGCTCCCGCCGCGCACGCGCCCACGCGCAAGCCGCCCAAGCCACGCGCGCCCAAGCCCAAGGCGATCAGCCACGAGCAGGCGGTCGCGAACCTGAAGGCCTTGCTGGAATCCCGCAAGCGCAAGGATCGCGGTGCCGCGTCGGCGAAGGGCGCCTGACGCGAGCGTTGGCGCTTCCGGTATACCTGAACCCTTAGCGGTTGCTTCCAAGTGTCTGAACGCTTAGCGTTTCTATAACAAAACTCTTCAGTTTAGATTTATCGCGATGCTGCGATACTGCGCCCACCTTGAGCAAGGGGAGGTTCGCCATGCAAAGCAGATCCGGTTCGATCCGCAACAAGCTGATGCTCGGTTGTGCCTTGGTGGCGGCAGCCGTGCTGGCCACGCCCGCAGCGATGGCGCATGACTATCGCGGTCATGACGATTCCGGCAAAGTGCTGGGCGCGCTGGTCGTGGGCGCCGTGATCGGCGGCGTGATCGCCAGTGCCAGCGAACATCACGATCGCTACTACGACGGCGGGTATTACTACCCGGCGCAGGGCTATCCGGCACCGGGGTATTACCAAAGCTACCCGAGCTATCCGGCGTATTCGTACAACGACGGCGGGTATTACAACTATCCGGCTTACCCGAGCTACGGCAGCGTGAACGTGGGCGTCGTCTACTCCAACCGTGGTGGACGCGGGTACTACGGCGGGTCGCGAGGGTACTACGGGCACCACGGATACGGTGGCGGGTCGCGTGGGTACTACGGTGGCCGTGGTTACGGTGGTCACGAAGGCGGTTATCGCGGCGGCCAGGGGCATTACTACTCGCGCCACGGTCATTGATCTTGCGTCCCCGATGCACCAGAAAGGCCCGGTTGTCCGCAACCGGGCCTTTCGCTTTCTTGCACGCCAGGGCCAACCTTTGGCACGGGGCACGCGGCGCGGGTCTTGGTAGCCTCCCGGGTTTCGGGCGCGGCCCGTTATCGAACGTCTTCACGGCGGGGAGAGCGTCATGGAAGGTGGATGGAACAAGCGGTGGCGCATCGCAGCGGTTGCCTTGCTGTTCGCACCGTTGTTTGCAGGTGCCGCGACGCCTTCGGATACCGCGACGACGGCCGACCAGGCGTTCGCGCGCTTGGCCGACCAATACTTCGATGCGTTTTACCTGCCGACCAACCCGTCGGCGGCTACCAGCTACGGCGTCCATCTCTATGACGGGAAGCTCGAGGATTACTCGCGTGCCGGCATCGCCTCGGAAGTAAAGGCGCTCAAGGGCTGGGAACAGCGGGTTGCGGCCGTCGATCCCGAAACACTCGGCCTGTTCGTGCGCGGCGACCGCGACCTGGTGCTGAACAACATCCGCAGCGCACTGTTGACGCTGCAGGCGATCCGGCCGTGGGAAAAGAATCCGGATTTTTATTCCAGCGGCATCACGTCGAGCGCGTTCACGCTGATGGAGCGCAAGTTCGCGTCGCCCGAAACGCGCCTGCGCGACCTGATTTCGCGCGAGCGGCAGATGCCAGCCGCGCTGCTGGCCGCGCGCGCGAACCTCAAGAACCCTCCGAAGATCTATACCGAGATCGCGCTGGAACAATTGCCGGGCCTGATCGCGTTCTTCCAGCATGACGTGCCGTCGGCTTTCGGCGACGTCACCGATCCCGCATTGAAAAAGGAATTCGCCGCATCGAACGGTGCCGTGATCAAGGCGCTGGACGATTACCAGGCGTGGCTGAAAAAGGACGTGCTGCCGAAGTCGCACGGCGATTTCCGGATCGGCGCGAAGGTTTTCAGCGAGAAACTGAAATACGACGAGATGGTCGACCTGCCGCTCGACAAGCTGGTCGCACTCGACGAAGCCAACATGAAGGCGAACCAGGCCGAGTTCGCCAAGGTCGCGAAGGAACTCGACCCTGACAAGACGCCGCGCGAAGTGCTGGCGGAACTGGCCGCCGATCATCCGCAGCCCGACAAGCTGCTCGACACCTTCCGCGCCACGTTCGACACATTGATCGGATTCATCGACAGCCACCACATCATCACGATCCCCTCCAAGGTGCGCCCGACGCTGGAAGAAACGCCGCCGTTCATGCGCGCGACGACGTTTGCGTCGATGGACACGCCCGGGCCGTACGAGACGAAGGCGACCACCGCATACTTCAATGTCACGTTGCCGGAAAAGGATTGGCCGAAACAGCGCACCGACGAATTCATGGCGCAATTCAGCTATCCGGTCATCACCAGCGTCGCGACGCACGAGGCGTATCCCGGCCACTACATCCAGTTCCTGTGGATGCACAAGGTCAACGACCGCGTGCGCAAGCTGCTCGGCTCCGCCACCAACGCCGAAGGCTGGGCGCATTACTGCGAGCAGATGATGCTGGACGAGGGCCTGGCGCAGTACGAATTTCCGAAGGATCGCCGCCAGCAGTTGCTGCTGAAGCTCGGCCAGTTGCAGGACGCGCTGCTGCGCAACGTCCGCTTCATCGTCGGCATCAAGCTGCACACGGGCCAGATGACGCTGGACCAGGCGAAAGATTTCTTCGTCAAGGAAGGCTACCAATCACCGGCGGTGGGCGAGGTGGAAACCAAGCGTGGCACGTCCGACCCGACGTACCTCTATTACACGCTCGGCAAACTGGAGATCCTGAAGCTGCGCGCCGACGTCGAGAAGAAGGAAGGCGCCGCCTTCAACCTCGAAAGATTCCACGACGGCTTCATGCAGCACGGCTTCGCGCCGATCGCGATCGTGCGCCGCGAGATGCTGCACGACGATTCGCCGGTGCTCTGAATGGGTGTTGCCGCGCCGCGATTCAAGGCGCCGCGCGACAAGGAATCCCTGAAGAACCGTCGCAAGCTGCCAGCCGACCCGGCAGGATCGCCGGTTTGAACGCCGCAGGCGGTACGCAGGGCTGGCCGCGTGGATGTGGCCGGCGCGGCAGGTCATTCGGAGGCTCTGTAGGCCTCGCGCAGCAATTCGTGGAAATGATGCACGCCGTTCTCGCGCTTGGGGTTCAGGCGGCCTGCGTGGTACGAGCCCGACGCAAGGCCGCGCTGGACGATTTCGCACATTTCGATGTCCTGGCGTTGCACGAGATCGCTGAAAGCATGATCGGTGGCGTGGCGTGACTCGAGGTTCGCGGTGTCCGATGGATAGAAGTAGTCGAACGTGACGCGACAGCGTCCCGGCGCCAGCGGGATCACGCGGTTGGCCTGCAACCGGTCCGGCAGCACGTTGAGCAGCGTGTTGGGCCACACGAACCAGTACAGCGCCTCGCCGTCGCCGTAAAGCGCCGCGTCGCTGGCGAGCGGGCTGTGCTGCAGCGAATGCCAGCGCGCCGTTTCGACCACGTAGTCGCGGTAATCCAGCATCCGGTTCAATTCCGGATGGATGTGCGGCACGTGGTAACCCTCGAGATAATTGTCGATGTATGCCTTCCAGTCGCACGCCATGTCGTAGGCGTAGTGGCGATGGAACGCATACCGGGCAAGCGGCCGCTGGCCCAATCGTGTATCGACCCCGCCCATCAGTTCCGAAAACGACATGGCCGGGTCGAGCGCCGCGAACACCAGCCCGCGCCATTCCGCTGCGTGCGCCTCGGGCAGCCGCACCGAAGCCGCATTGAAATCGCACGCACCATCCATCTCGGTCGCGCTGAGCAGCCGGCCATCCAGCGCGTAGCTCCAGCCGTGGTAGTGGCAACGCAGGCGTTTGGCACCGTGGCCATCGCAGGTTGCGAGCGGGCCGGCGCGATGACGGCACACGTTGTGCAGTGCCCGCAGCACGCCATCGTCACCGCGCACCAGCAGCAATGGCACGCCGGCGAGGTCGCCCACCACGTGGTCGCCGGGCTCGGCTAGTTGATCCGCCCGCGCGAGCCACTGCCAGCCACGGGCAAACACCGCGCGGCGGTCGCGTTCGAAGCTTTCGGCCCCGGTGTAAAAATGCGCAGGCAGCGCGAAGGTACGATCGAGCGTTTGCGCGGCAAGGTCGCTGTCGCGTGGTGTCATGGTCTTTGTCCTGTCCCGATCCTGGTGATGATGGTCAAGCGCCGGTTCGGCCGACGACGTCCATCCTCACATCGACTGAATACGTGGACTGTTCCAATTAAGGTTGCGGGAGTAGGGTAACAAGACTCCGCGCCCCACCGGGAGACCTGCATGTCCGCACAACCCAAGCCGCGTGGCTTTCGCCACGAGCCCGGTGATGCCACTTCGGTTTATCGGCGCGTGCGGGATGCGACGCTCGCATTGTGCGCTACCTTGGCGCCCGAGGATACGGTTGCCCAGTCCATGCCGGAGGCCAGCCCCGCAAAATGGCACCTTGCGCATACGACCTGGTTCTTCGAGCAGTTCCTGCTTGCGCCTTTCGACCCGGCATATCGGCGTTTCCACGCCGGCTGGGATTACCTTTTCAATTCCTATTACCAGGCCGTCGGGCCGATGCACGCGCGTCCGCAGCGCGGGTTGCTGACCCGGCCTACGCTGGATGAAGTCGTCGCTTATCGTGCACACGTCGACGATGCGATGTGCACACTGTTGCGCGAGCGCGGCGACGACCGTGATGCCATGGCGCGCGTCACCCTTGGACTCAACCACGAACAGCAGCACCAGGAATTGCTGCTGACGGACATCCTGCACCTGTTTTCGTTGAATCCTCTGGAGCCGGTGTTCCGTGAAGCACCGCCGATATCCGTGGCGAACCCCGTGCCGCTGCGCTTCATTGCCGGCCGCCGCGGTATCGTCGAAATCGGCCACGCGGGCAACGGCTTTGCCTATGACAACGAATCGCCGCGCCATCGTGCGTTGCTGCACCCGCATGCGATCGCCAACCGTTGCGTGACCAACGCGGAATTCCGCGAATTCATCGACGACGGCGGTTACCGGAACCCCTCGCTCTGGTTGTCGGAAGGCTGGGACATCGTGCGCCGGGAAAATTGGACGCATCCGCTGTATTGGGACGATGCACTGGAAACATCCTTCACCCTGGGCGGGCGCCACCCGATCGATGCTTCCGCGCCGGTGTGCCACGCAAGTTTCTTCGAAGCCGACGCCTTCGCGCGCTGGGCCGGCGCACGCCTGCCGACCGAGTTCGAGTGGGAGGCCGCGACGCAGGATCTTCCCATCGAAGGCAACTTCGCGGACCGCGCGGTATTGCGACCGTTGCCGGCCCTTCCGACTGGCGATCCGGAGCGTCCGCTGCAGATTTTCGGCGACGTGTGGGAGTGGACATCCAGTCCGTACATCGGCTATCCGGGTTACCGGCCCGCGGCCGGGGCGCTCGGCGAATACAACGGCAAATTCATGTGCGGGCAATGGGTCTTGCGCGGTGGTTCGTGCGCGACGCCGGCAGGACATGTCCGTGCGACGTACCGCAACTTTTTCCAATCCGCGGCCCGCTGGCAGTTCTGCGGCATCCGGTTGGCGAGGGACACATGAAGCGCAATCCGCAAGCGGCACGCGTCTTCCATCTCGACGATCGCCAACCCGGCGAAGGTCTTCTGGCCGACGTGGTATCGGGGCTTTCGAGATCCCCGAAGCGGCTGCCATCGAAATATTTCTACGATGCGCGCGGCTCGGACCTGTTCGAACGGATTTGCGAGCAGCCCGAGTACTACCCGACGCGCACCGAGCTTGTGATCATGCGCGATCATGTCCGCGCGATCGCCACGGCGTTGGGTCCGGACGCGCGTCTGGTCGAGTACGGCAGCGGCAGCGGCTTGAAGACGCGCTTGCTGCTGCGGCATCTCGAATCGCCGGTGGCCTACGTTCCCGTGGAGATTTCGCGCAGTGCCCTGGCAGAGAGCGTTTCCAAACTCGAGCGCGAGTTCCCGCGCATCGAGATGCTGCCGGTGTGCGCGGACTTCACCCAACCGATCAAGTTGCCGCGCGCGGCGCGTGCACCGCGACAAACCGTGGTGTATTTCCCCGGTTCGACACTCGGCAACTTCGCGCAGGAAGATGCGCTGCGCCTGCTGCGGCAGATGCGCAACGAAGCCGGGCAGGGCGGTGGCGAGCTGGATGGTGGCGTGCTGATCGGGATCGACCTGGTCAAGGACAAGGCCGGCCTGGAAGCCGCCTACAACGATGCGGCGGGTGTCACCGCGGAATTCACCCTCAACCTGCTGGTGCGGATGAACCGCGAGCTGGGTACGGATTTCGATCTGGCCGGCTTCCGGCACCGCGCGCGCTGGCACGCGTTGGCGGAGCGCATCGAAACCCATATCGTCAGCCGGCGTGAGCAGGACGTGCACGTCGACGGCCGCACCTTCCACTTCGGGGAAGGCGAGGCGATGCTGGTCGAATACAGCTGCAAATACACGCTGGAAGGCTTCGCCCGCTTCGCAGCCCGCGCAGGCCTGCGGGTTGCCGAAGTCTGGACGGACTCCGAACGGCAATTCAGCGTGCAGTGGCTGGCCTGCGAGTGAGACGATCGCGACGCCGCCATCCCACCATGCCTTTCGACACACCCTCCGCGCCTTGAATTTGGCTACGCTTGCGGATTGAACCAAGGCGGGAGCGGGGACATGCGTTGCACACGTTGGGCGCTGGTGTCATTGGTGTTGGCGATCTGCGGCACCGCATTCGCCGCGGCGAACAATCCCTATGCACGCGATCCCGATCAGCCGGTTGACCAGGCCTACACGGCGAAGATCGCCAAGTACACCACTCAGGCCGATTTCAACACACCGCTGACCGATTACCTTCCGGCATCGCAAAACGTGCCGACGCCCGAGGCCGTACTGGGCGATGTCGCCGGCGCGCCGAACATGTTGCCGTACGCGGAAGACGTGTATCGCTACTTCCGGATGCTGGCCAAGGCCTCGCCGCGGGTGCGTGTGTTTTCCATCGGGAAAACGGAAGAAGGCCGCGAGATGATCGCGGTCGCGATCGCCGACGAATCGCTGATGAAGGATCTGGACGCCAACAAGGCGCGCCTCGCGCAATTGGCCGATCCGCGGAAGCTCGGCATGGACGATGCCAGGGCCGAGGCGATCATCAAGCAAAGCGTGCCGGTCTACTACATCACAGGCACCATCCACTCGACCGAAACCGGCGCGCCGACGGCGCTGATGGAACTGGGCTACCGGTTGGCCGTCGATGACGCGCCGTACATCCAGTACATCCGTTCGCACATGATCACCCTGATCACGCCGGTGGTCGAAGTCGATGGCCGTGATCGCATGGTCGATCTCTACAAGTGGCACCGCGCGCACCTCGGGGAGAACTATTCGCATCTGGTCTATTGGGGCCATTACGTTGCACACGACAACAACCGCGATGCGATGGGCGTGACGCTGGACCTCACGAAGAACGTGCTGAACACCTATGTCGGCTGGCACGCGCAGGTGTTGCACGACCTGCATGAGTCGGTGCCGTTCCTCTACGACAACACCGTGGGCGATGGGCCGTACAACGCGTGGATCGATCCGATCCTCACCAGCGAATGGCAGCAGATCGGCTGGAACAATGTCGAGCAGTTGACGAAACTTGGCCTGCCGGGCGTGTTCACGCACGGCAATTTCGATACCTGGAGCCCGGGCTATTTGATGTTCATCGCGGCGATGCACAACGGCATCAGCCGGCTGTACGAAACCTTCGGCAACGGCGGTGCCGACACCGAGGAACGCATCCTCGATCCCGACGAGTACGCGCGCACCTGGTACAAGCCCAACCCGCCGTTGCCCAAGGTGCTGTGGTCGCAGCGCGACAACAACAACTACGAGCAATCGGGGCTGCTGACGGCGCTGTATTACTTCGCGCAGCACGGCCAGCATTTCCTCGACAACTTCTGGTTGAAGTCGAAACGTTCGATCGAGAAACCGCAACTCGCCGGGCCGGCCGCCTACGTGCTCACGGCGAGCGAAAAGGACAAGGGCGCGCAGATGCACCTGCTGCATGCGCTGCACCTGCAGCACGTCGAAATCAGCCGCGCGAGCGCGCCGTTCACCGTCGAGGTGGCGGACGACACGGAAAGCAGCGACAGCAGCAAGTCGAAAGGCAAGAAGGCGGAGCCGGTCGTGCCTCCGAAGGTCGCCACGATCAAGCGCACCTTCCCGGCGGGAAGCTGGGTCATCCGGATGGACCAGCCGTATTCGCGCATCGCCGACACCTTGCTGGATCGGCAGTACTGGTCGCCCGACGATCCGCAGAAGCATCCCTACGACGACACCGGCTGGTCGTTCGGCGACCTGTTCGGCGTGGACGTCGCGCGCGTGGTCGATGCCTCGGTGCTGAAGGTTCCGATGCAAGAGGTGCCGGGTGATTTCGACCAGCCCGGCTTTTCATTGGCTTCGCTGGGCGTGCAGGGGCGCGTGCCACGCGTCGCGTTGATGCACACATGGCTTTCGACGCAAACCGAAGGCTGGTGGCGGATGGCGCTCGACAAGCTGCACGTGCCCTACACCTACATCAATACGCAGGATGTCTCGCGCGACCCGGACCTGCGGGCGAAGTACGACGTGATCCTGTTCGGGCCGGTGGGTTATGCCAACACCAAACTGATCGTCGATGGCCTGCCGATGTACGGCAATCCGATGCCGTGGCAGAAGACTGAACTCACGCCCAACCTTGGCCGCATCGATTCCACGCCCGACATTCGTCCCGGACTGGGTGAATCGGGTGTCGCCAACCTCAAACGCTTCGTGGCGGGCGGCGGCCTGTTGATCACCTCGGAAGACACCGCGCGTTTCGCGATCGACGTCGGCCTGGCGCCAGGCGTAGCGGTGTCCAAGCCCGGTGACCTGCGGGTGGTCGGCAGCGTCTTGCGCGCGGAACTGGTGGACAAGGGCAGCCCCGTTGCGGCGGGTTACGACGACTCTTTCGCGCTCTACAGTTCAGGCGGCATGTCGTTCGGCGTGGCCAACCAGACCATCGGCAACCGTGGCCTCGTTACCGCCAAGGACTACCAGCGCCCCACCGGGCGGGGCGGTCCCGACGACGTGGACGTACCCGAAGGCCGGCCGTTCCAGCAGCCGCCCGCATTGCCGGACGTGAAACCGTGGCAGGCAGTACCGCTCAACGCCGAACAAGCCCGCAACAACCCGTTCGTGATCCCGGCCGCCGACCGGCCCAGGGTGATCGCGCGCTGGTCCGACGGGAACGATCTCCTGATCAGTGGTCTGCTGGAAAACGGCGGGGCGATGGCCGGGCACGCCGCGGTCGTCGATGCGCGCTACGGCCGGGGCCACGTGTTGTTGTTCGCCAACAACCCGATCTGGCGCGGCGAAACCATCGGCAGCTACCGGATGTTTTTCAATGCGGTGACCCATTACGATGGGCTTTAGTCTTGGGTCATCCCTTAACCATCCATGGCGCTGGGCACGCGATGCCACAGGCATCGCGCAAGCGCCCGTCTTGCCCTGACTTCTCACCACAGCCGCTCCCGATCGGGAGCAATCGGGACTGCTCATGGAACCACGCCGCTGGCTGCCATACCGAAACCTGCAAAGCCGCCACCTCGGCTTGGCCCTGGCGGTCGCCCGGATCGTCGCCTGGATCGGAATGTTGCTGGTTGCGGCCGGTGTCGCCTACGGCGTTACGGCAGCGGTCTCGCACAATGCCTCCGTGCCGATGGCGCTGGGGATGGTGATCGGCCTGGTCGGGTACGGCCTTGCCGCGCTGGCGCTGAGCGGCGGGTTGGCCGCGTTGGTCGGCATCGAGGAGGCCTTGCGGCGTCGAAACGGAAGCGAATGACGTCGACGGGGACATGTGGAAACCTTTCGCAGCCTGCGCACTGGCAATTTGGGCCAAAACTGCTGTACGATCGCGCCGCTGAGTTAGCCAAGCCGCGGGGGGGTGGCTTGTTTGGGGCCGGTTGCTGACCGTGTCAACGATCGCATCGCTGTCTTCACTCTCGCTAGTCAGTGCTTCAAGTTGTGCACGCAAGTGCACTGTTTTTCAACCAATCGAGTAGTAAGGAGTCAGTTATGTCGGAGCGTCAGACCGGCACCGTGAAATGGTTCAACGATGCCAAGGGCTTTGGTTTCATCAGCCGCGAAAATGGTGAAGATGTATTCGTGCATTTCCGCGCGATCACCGGCACCGGCTTCAAGTCCCTGCAGGAAGGCCAGAAGGTCACCTTCAACGTCGTCCAGGGGCCGAAGGGCCTGCAGGCCGACCAAGTGCAGCCCGCCTGAGCCGTCGTTGCCAACGCAACCCGAAAAACCCCGCAGCGATGCGGGGTTTTTCTTTTGGTGCGAAGATGCGGTCGCCATGTTTGCGAGCTTCCGCGAGTTCTACCCGTTTTACCTGGGCGAACACACCGACCGCCGCTGCCGGCGCTTGCACTTCCTTGGTTCGTGGTTTGTGATTGCATTCGTTGTGATCGCCGTCGCGATGCGGAATCCTTGGTGGCTGATCGGCGCGCCGGTGTGCGGTTATGGCTGCGCGTGGGTCGGGCATTTCGTTTTCGAGAAGAACAAGCCCGCGACTTTCCGCCACCCGGTTTACAGCCTGATGGGCGACTGGACGATGTTCGTGGACATCCTGCGCGGACGGGTGCGTATCTGACCACCGGCTTTGATCACAATTATCATTGACCCATGATGGATTCCCGTTTTGTCGGCATCGAGCGGTTGTACGGCGCCGGCAGCGTGGCGCGTTTGTCATCCAGGCGCGTGGCCGTGGTCGGCGTGGGCGGTGTCGGATCGTGGGCCGCGGAGGCGTTGGCTCGGAGCGGCGTGGGATCGCTTGCATTGATCGACGCCGATGAAGTATGTGTGTCGAATGCCAATCGGCAGTTGCACACATTGGCGGATACCTTGGGCAAGGCCAAGGTCGTGGTGATGGCCGAGCGGCTGCGCGGGATCAACCCGGCGCTGAAGGTCGAAGCCATCGAACGCTTCGTGACGCCGGCCACGCTGGCGGAATTGCTCGATCACGGCTTCGACCTGGTGCTGGATGCCTGCGATGCCTTCCGCGTCAAGGTGGAAATGACGGCGTGGTGCAGGCGCCGCAAGCTGCCGCTGATCGTGTGCGGTTCGGCCGGCGGCCGCACCGATCCCACCATGATCCGCGTGCGCGACCTTTCACGCACCGAACATGACGCGCTGCTCAGCCTGATGCGCCGCAAGTTGCGGCAGGAGTTCCGTTTCCCGTCGAACCGCGACCGCTATTTCGGGGTGCCGGCGGTGTATTCCCTGGAAAACGTGCGCTACCCGCAGGCCGACGGCAGCGTGTGCGGCAGGCGCCCGGAAGGCGTGGACTCGTTCAAGCTGGATTGCGGCGGCGGACTTGGCGCGGCGACCCATGTCACCGGTGCATTCGCGTTCGCAGCCGTCGGACGCGCGCTCGAAATGTTGCTGAAGCCGGAGACCTGACGCCTATCCGCAGCGAAACAGGCGGCGCGCGTTGGCCGTGGTGGTCCGCGCAAGGTTGTCGGGTTCTTCGCCGCGCAACCCGGCCACGCATTGCACTATCTCGCACAGGAATGCCGGCTCATTGCGCTCGCCCTTGTGGTGCGCGCCCGGCTGGTCCGGTGCGTCGGTTTCCAGCAGCAGGCTTTCCGCTGGCAATGACGCGACCACCCTGCGCAGACGCCGCGCGCGTTCGTGGGTGACCGGTCCGCCGATGCCGACCAGGAAACCGAGTTCCCACAGTTGCCGCGCCTGCTCCGCGCTGCCGGAAAAGCTGTGCACGACGCCGCGCAGGGGCTTGCCGAAGTGGCGCAACTCGAGGATCACCGCTTCGAAGGCATGGCGCGCGTGCAGGACAAGCGGAAGATCGAACCGGTGGGCGATTTCGAGTTGTCCCCGCAGCAAGCGCACCTGCCGTTCGCGATCGAGGCCCGCCTGCGCGTAATCGAGTCCGCACTCGCCCACCCCTGCCGCGGGATGCGCCTGCAGCCATGCGTCGAGCGCCGCGAGGTCGCCGTCGGCGTGCTGATCCAGGTAGCACGGGTGCAAGCCGTATGCGGGATGGAGGCCCGGTTCGGATTCACAGAGTTTCCGCAGTTTCGCCCAGCCGGCCCGGGTGACGGCGGGAATGAGCATTTCCACGACGCCCGCCGCGTGGGCGTCGTGGAGCACCTGCGCACGATCACCATCGAATTCCGGTGCGTCGAGGTGCGCATGGCTGTCGAAGATCGCAGCGTGTGGGCAAAGTCCGGTCATTGGAGTACGCTGAAATGACGCATGAACCGATTCGGTGCCGTTGATGAACGGTTCATTGTCGGGTTGCTTGAATCCACATCATTGGGGCCATCAGGCCGGGAGACCAAGATGAAACGTCAATCGAATTTGACTCGCGCAATACTTGCTTCGTTCGGGATCGTTGCCATTGCCGCGCTGGCAGCGTGTGGAAGCGGAGGCAATCCGCAGGCCCAGGCCACCCAGGCCAACATGACCATGCCCACCTCCGCGGCGACGGCACAGTTGCCGCCCGGCCAGGAACCTGCGGCCAACGGCGCGCAGGCACCGCAAGGCGCCTCCGCGGCCCCGCAATTCGCGCAGGTGGTGGCGGTGCAGCCGATCACCGAATCGGCCACCACCAGCAAGCCGCGGCAGGTGTGCCGCGATGAGCAGGTTGCCGTTCCGGAGCCCTACAAGGACAAGCACCAGATTGGCGGCGCGGTCGTGGGCGGGCTGGTCGGTGCGCTCGCGGGCAACCAGATCGGTGGCGGCAAGGGCAAGACCCTGGCCACCGTGGCGGGCGCCGCCGGCGGTGCGTTCGCCGGGCATGAAATTCAGAAGAACCATCAGGAAAACAACGCGACCCGGATGGAAACCCGCAACGTCTGCCATACGGTCACCGACAAGACCACGTCCAGCAAGACAGTCGGCTATGACGTCACTTACACGTTGAACGGCCAGGCCGGACATGTCCGCATGGACCACAATCCGGGTGTCGGCACGGGTCTTCCCGTGCGCAACGGCGTAGTCGTCGCCAGCGACAAGCAGGGCAGCGGCTATTACCGGTAAGCCTCGTAACGCCCACGCACGACAAGGAGCTAAAGACATGTCGAAGCCATCGTTCGTGAAAATCCCCAGAGTCATGCGCCGCGTTGCCGTGCTGGCTTGCGCGGTCGCCGCGGCGACGTTGCTCGCCGGCTGCGAGCCCGCCTACAGCACGCGTCCGGGTTACGGGCAGCCGCCGCCTCCCGGCGGCTACTATGGCGGCCGCGGCAATCAGTGTTACCAGGGTTGCGGCTACGTGCGTGACATCCGCGAGGTGCAGTTGGGCAACAGCAACGGCGCTGCGCTGGGCACGGTGATCGGTGCCGTGGTCGGGGGCTTGCTGGGCCACCAGGTCGGCAAGGGCAACGGCAAGACGGCGGCGACGGTCGCCGGCGCAGTGGGCGGCGGCTTCGCCGGCCACGCAATCGGTTCGCGTTCGGGCAACGGCAACTATGGCTGGCAGGTGGTCGTCCAGCTGCAGGACGGACAATACGCCACCGTCACCCAGCGCAACCCCCCGCAGGTGCAGGTGGGTGATTACGTGATGATCCGCGGTGACAACGTTTACAGGTATTGACCCGCTGACGCACAGTCGGCCCGTGGACGCGATCACGGATGTTCGCGCCAGCAAAAAGCCCTCCGGTCGGAGGGCTTTTTGCTCATTCCGGTGGCCGGGTCAATCGACCACGTAGAACTCGTGGTCGCCGATCGTCGCGACGGGGTTCTTCGCCCAGGTGGCGGTGGAACCCAGGCGGATGAAGTGGTTGGCATGCGGCACGATCAGCTTGCGGTCCGAAGCGGGTTCGGACCAGATCGCGATGGCCTGGCCGGCAACCTGCCATGCCTTGTCCCAGGCCGCGGTGTTGTCGAACGTGAAGTTCTTCGAGGTGGTGGTCAACGCGAACTGGTGGGGCGACGTCAC
>DATEKI010000272.1:0-2189 GCA_035277545.1 Rhodanobacteraceae bacterium
GGATCGACGAAGGCGTAGCAGATGGCTTCCTGATAATCACGCGCAGCAAGGGCAGCCGCCACGGCCGAGGCGGACACGACGGATTCGTCATCCTGCGGCGGGGGTGGCGCGCCGGCCGGAAGCCGTGCGGGAATCGCATCGTAGCCGTGGATGCGCGCGACTTCCTCGATCAGGTCTTCCTCGCGCTCGATATCGAAGCGGCGCGAAGGTGGTGTGACGCGCCAGCCATCGGGCTGTGCTTCGAGCTGCATGCCCAGCGCCGCAAGGATCCCTTCGATTTCCGCATCGCCGATGGCAATGCCCAGCACCCGCGCGATGCGCGCACGACGCAAGGTGACCGCCGCGCGTCCCGGCAGATATTCCGGCAACGCGGCCTCGATGACTTCACCGGGCTGGCCGCCCGCGATTTCAACCAGCAACGCCGTCGCGCGTTCGATCGCCGCACGCGGCAACTCCGGATCGACGCCGCGTTCGAACCGGTGCGCAGCGTCGGTGGCGAGGCCCAACTTGCGCGCGCGCCCCATGATCGTGGCGGGATTGAAATGCGCCGCTTCGAGGAAAACGTCGCGCGTTGCATCGGTGACGCGCGAATCGAACCCGCCCATCACGCCAGCCACGGCCAAGGGCTTGCGTTCGTCGGCGACCAGCAGGAATCCCGTGTCGAGTTTTGCTTCGCTTTCGTCCAGCAGCACCAACGTTTCGCCGTCGCGTGCGCGTCGCACCACGAGCGCGCCGTCGAGCTTCGCTTCGTCGAAAGCGTGCATCGGCTGCCCGGTTTCCAGCATCACGTAATTGGTGACGTCGACCACCGCGTTGATCGGTTTGACACCGGCCGCGCGCAAGCGCTGCGCCATCCACATCGGCGTGCGTGCAGTCATGTCGATGCCGCGCACGGCACGGCCAAGGTAACGCGGACAATCCGCGCCGGCCTGGAGGCGAATGTCGCGCGGTGCCGGAATCGCGGCTTGCACCGGGGGGGCATCGAAGGGCTTCGCGCGGGAGCCGAATTCCGCCGCGACTTCGTCGGCAAGCCCGATCATCCCGAGGCAGTCGCCGCGGTTGGGCGTCAGTTCGACTTCGATGGCGGCATCCGGCAGGCCGAGATATGCCGCCAGCGGCTTGCCGACTGGCGCATCCCCGGCGAGCTCCATCAGGCCCGAAGCATCGGCGTCGACACCCAATTCCTTCGCCGAACACAGCATGCCTTGCGACTCGATGCCGCGCAGTTTGGCGGCCTTGATCGTGATGCCATTCGGCAACGTCGCGCCGATCGTTGCCAGCGGCGCGACCAGTCCCGTGCGTGCATTGGGTGCGCCGCACACGATCTGGATTTCACCGCGACCGGTATCGACACGACACACGCGCAGCTTGTCCGCATCCGGATGCGGCTCGCAGGTGACGATGCGCGCGACGATCACGCCATCCAGAGACCCGCCGATCGACGCCACTTCCGCGACTTCGAGGCCGCTCATGGTCAGGCGCCGCGCCAGCGTGGCGCTGTCGGCGCGGATGTCCACCAATGAACGCAACCAGTTTTCAGAAAATTTCATGGCGGAACCAAAACCGACTCGCAGGGGATAATTTCGGTCGTCATTCCGGGGCCATCCGCAGTTTCATTGCGGATGGAACCCGGAACCCAGCGACCTTGGTCAAGGAAGGCACTGGGTTCCTGGTTCACTTACCCGATGGGGTCGGGAAAGTGTCCCGGAATGACGCAAAAAGTTTTCAAGTCTCGATTACGCGAATTGCTGAAGGAACCGTACGTCGTTCTCGAAAAACGCACGCAGATCGGTGACGCCATAGCGCAGCATCGCCAGGCGTTCCACGCCCATTCCGAACGCGAAGCCGGTGTAACGCTCGGGATCGATGCCGCAGCTCTTCAGGACCTTGGGATGCACCATCCCGCAGCCAAGCACTTCCAGCCAGCGTTCGCTGCCGTCTTCACGATCCCAGCGGATGATCACGTCGGCGCCGGGTTCGACGAACGGAAAGAACGTCGGCTTGAACATCATCTCGAAATCGCGGCCGAAGAACACGCGCAGGAATTCCGACAGCGTGCCCTTGAGGTCGGCCATCGTCGAAGTTTCGTCGACCAGCAGGCCTTCGACCTGGTGGAACATCGGCGAATGGGTCTGGTCGGAATCGCTGCGGTAGACCTTGCCCGGCGCGATGATGCGGATCGGCGGCTG
>DATEKI010000273.1:0-3149 GCA_035277545.1 Rhodanobacteraceae bacterium
GTTCCCGACGCGCATCGCGGGCGAGGTGAAGAATTTCGACCCGGCGCAGTTCATCCCGCCGAAAGACATCAAGAAGATGGATACCTTCATCCACTACGGCATCGCCGCGGGCGCCGAGGCATTGAAGGATTCGGGCATCGAAATCGGCGAGGCCAACGCCACGCGCATCGGCATCGCGGTGGGCGCGGGCATCGGCGGCATCGCCAGCATCGAACGCACCGCGATCGCCTATCACGAAGGCGGTCCGCGCAAGATCTCGCCGTTCTTCGTGCCGGGCTCGATCATCAACATGGTGTCAGGCAACCTTGCGATCATGCATGGCATCAAGGGTCCCAACATCGCCTGCGTCACCGCGTGCACCACCGCCACGCACAACATCGGCCTCGCCATGCGGCTGATCCAGTACGGCGATGCCGACGCGATGCTGACCGGTGGCGCGGAGTTCTCGGTCACGCCGACCGCGATCGGCGGCTTCTGCTCCGCGCGTGCGATGAGCTCCCGCAACGACGACCCCACCCGCGCCAGTCGCCCGTGGGACAAGGACCGCGACGGCTTCGTGCTGTCCGATGGCTCCGGCATCGTGATGCTGGAGGAATACGAACACGCCAAGGCGCGCGGCGCGAAGATCTACGCCGAACTCGTGGGCTTCGGCATGAGCGACGACGCGTTTCACATCACCGCGCCGAGCGAAGGCGGCGAGGGCGCGGCGCGTTGCATGGAAAATGCGTTGAAGGATGCCGGCGTGAATCCGGCCGAGGTGCAATACGTCAACGCGCACGGTACCTCGACGCCGCTCGGCGACCTGGGCGAAGTGCATGCGGCCAAGCGCGTGTTCGGTGACCACGCCTACAAGGTCGCGATCAGTTCCACCAAGTCGGTGACCGGCCACCTGCTCGGCGCGGCCGGTGGCGTGGAGGCGATCTTTACCCTGTTGGCGATGCGCGACGGCGTGTTGCCGCCGACCATCAACCTGGACGAGCCCGGCGAGGGCTGCGATCTGGACTTCGTGCCGAACACGGCGCGCGATGCCAAGCTCGATGTCGCGATTTCCAACTCGTTCGGCTTCGGCGGCACCAACGGCACCCTGGTATTCAAGCGCGTTTGAACCACGCCGGGCACGCCCGCGCGGTTTGCCGGCGCATCGCGGGCGCGCGTGACCTGCTGCCCCTCGCGGCGGGCCACCCCGGCCGCTACCCGGGTCTGGTGGAAAGTGCCGCGCCCGGCCCCTCGGCGCGCTGGGACATCCTGTTCGCGTTTCCCGAAGATCGCCTGGTCCCTGGCAGTCAGGACGGCGCGGCTCGCGATGTGCCCGGGCGCGATCACGGAACGCACTTCCTGGACGCGCTGGACGGCGCATGGGTCGAAGGGTGCGACGCGAAAGCCGATGTGGACTTGCCGTTCACCGGCGGCTGGCTGTTGTACCTCGGTTACGAGCTGGCGCGCGAGGTCGAACCATCGCTTGCGCTTCCCGGCGCGCGGGCCACGGAAGTGCCGGTCGCGATGGCGTTGCGCTGCCCTGCGGCGATCCTTGTCGATCGGATCGAAGACTGCACATGGCTGGTGGCGGAACATGGCCACGAAGACCTGCTGCATGCGTTGCAGTGCGACATCGAAAACGTTTCGCCGGATTTCGGTGTCCGGCTTCCGGGCTTGCGCGAATTGCGGGAAGACGATCCGCAACACTTCCTCGACGGTGTCGCGCGCGTGCACGAATACCTGCGCGCAGGCGATACGTTCCAGGTCAACCTGTCGCGTGCGTGGCGCGCGCGGTTCGAGGCTGCTCCCGCGCCGGCCGCGCTGTACGCCGCGTTGCGGCGTGCCAACCCCGCTCCGTTTGCGGCTCTGCTGCAGCAGCCGGGTTGGGCCGTCGCGAGTTCCTCGCCCGAACGCTTGCTGCAGGTTCGCGACGGGGTCGCGCAGACGCGTCCGATCGCGGGCACGCGTCCGCGCGTCGCGGGCGAGGATGACGCCGCGCGCATGGCCGAACTGCTGGGTCACGCCAAGGAACGCGCCGAGCACGTGATGCTGGTCGACCTGGAACGCAACGACCTCGGTCGCGTGTGCGTGCCCGGCAGCGTGCGCGTGGACGAGATGATGACGGTCGAGAGTTACGCGCACGTGCACCACATCGTCTCGAACGTGCGGGGCCGGCTCCGTGCCGGGGTGACGCCGGGACAGGCCATTGCCGCGCTGTTCCCGGGCGGCACCATCACCGGCTGCCCCAAGGTGCGTTGCATGCAGATCATCGCGGAACTGGAGGGCACGGCCCGCGGCGCCTACACGGGTTCGATGGGTTATCTTTCCCGGAACGGCAACCTCGATCTGAACATCCTCATCCGCACGATGGTGCTCGAAAATGATCGCCTCGTCTTTCGTGCCGGCGCCGGCATCGTGGCGAATTCCGACGCCGAACGCGAGCTCGAGGAGACCCGCGCCAAGGCCCGCGGCTTGTTGCGCGCGATCGGGCGCGACGCGGCATGACGGTGTGCGCGCTGGTCGATGGCGTCGAAGCGGACCACGTGTCCGTAGTGGACCGCGGGCTTGCCTACGGGGACGGCTTGTTCGAAACCATCCGCGCGATCGACGGCATGGCGCCGTTGTGGAGCCGCCACATGGCGCGGCTGCGCGAAGGTTGCGTGCGGCTTGGCATATCCGCGCCGGACATCGATGTACTCGCGGAGGAATTTGCGCGCGTGGCGCAACACGCGCCGGACTGCGTGGTGAAGATCCTCGTGACGCGCGGCGCCGGCGAACGCGGCTATGCGCCCTCGGCGGACGCTGCGATCACGCGAGTCGTGGCGGCGTTTCCGGCACCGGCGCTGCCGCCCGATTGGTACCGTGATGGAATCCGGGTACGCTGTTGCGCATTGCGTCTCGCGGCCCAGCCCAAGCTGGCGGGCATCAAGCATCTCAACCGGCTGGAGCAGGTTCTCGCGCGGGCGGAATGGTCGGATGCAGACGTGGTCGAAGGGCTGTTGTTCGACCAACGCGGCAACCTGGTTTCGGCGACGGCGGCCAATGTGTTCGTTGGCATGGGCGACACATTGTTGACGCCGCCAGTCGATGCATGCGGCGTGGCCGGCGTGTTGCGCGGCGTGCTGATGGACGCATTGCCGGGCGTGCAGGTGAAGATGACAACGAAGGAAGAT
>DATEKI010000274.1:0-2068 GCA_035277545.1 Rhodanobacteraceae bacterium
TGTTCACCTTCGATCGCGAGAACGGCGAGCCGGTTTTCCCGATCGTGGAAAAACCCGTGCCGCAGGATGGGGCGCCGGGCGAAGTGCTGTCGAAGACGCAGCCGTTTCCCGTGGCGCCGGAACCGCTGGTGCGACAAGGCCCGGTGACGAAGGACGATCTCGCGCGTGTCTCTTTCGGCTGTCATCTCGACCGCTACAAATCCGAAGGCATCTTCACGCCGCCGAGCGTGCAGGGCAGCGTCGAACAACCCGGCTACGGAGGTGGCGTTGAATGGGGCGGACTGGCGTTCGACCCCGTGCGCCAGGTCGCCGTGGTGAATACCAACGACCTGCCGATGCTGGTTGCGCTGGTGCCCCGCGACCAGCTCATGGCGCAGGAAATGTCCGATCAATACAAGGGTTGGGATTTTTCCGAGATGACCGGAACGCCTTATGGCATGCGCCGCAAGGCCTTCACTTCGTCACTCGGAACGCCTTGCGTCAAGCCGCCTTGGGGCGAGCTCTCCGCGATCGACATGCGAACGGGCAAACGCCTGTGGCAGGTTCCCCTGGGCAACGCCGTCGCGAACCACTGGAACCTCGGCGTGCCCGGCATGGGCGGCCCGGTCGTCACCGCATCCGGATTGATCTTCGTCGCCGCGACGATGGATGGCGACATCCGCGCCTTCGACGAGCGCGACGGCGAGCTGCTGTGGCAATACAAATTGCCCGCCGGCGGCCAGGCCACCCCGATGACCTACGCAATCGGCGGCAGGCAATACCTGGTGATCGTGGCGGGCGGCCATGGCGCGCTCGGCACCCCGCGTGGCGATTACGTCATCGCGTTCGCGCTGCCGAAGTGACGCACGCCGCCGGCGCGGACGCGACTCCGCGCCGGCTAAAATGCGGCATGCCTGCAACCCGACAGAACCATCCCACGGAGCTACACGCCAACGCGCGCCATCGCCTCGGGATGCCACCCGCGCGTTTCCTGCGCGATTACTGGCAAAAACGGCCGCTGCTGATCCGTAGAGCGTTTCCGGATTTCGTGCCCCCGCTGTCACCCGATGACCTCGCCGGGTTGGCATGCATGGATGGCGCACTGGCGCGGATCGTCTCGCACGACGCGAAGCGCGACCGCTGGACGCTTCGCAGCGGCCCGTTTGACGACGCGACCTTCGCAAAGCTGCAGAAATCGCACTGGACGCTGCTGGTGCAGGACGTCGACAAGTGGGACACCGGCACGGCCGCATTGCTCGAAGCATTCGCCTTCATCCCGAGCTGGCGCATCGACGACGTTATGATCAGCTACGCCGTCGATGGTGGCGGCGTCGGTGCACACGTCGATCAATACGACGTGTTCCTGCTGCAGGGATCGGGACAACGCCGCTGGTCCATCGACATGCGCCCGAATCCACCGACCGCATTCCGTGAAGACGTGGAATTGAAACTGTTGCGTGAATTCCACCCGACGCACACGTGGACGCTCGATCCGGGCGACATGCTGTACCTGCCACCCGGCATTCCGCACGACGGCGTGGCCACGGGCGAATGCATGACGTTCTCCATCGGCATGCGCGCGCCGGCCGCCGGGGAACTATTGTTCGACTTCGCGGCGCACGTCGCGGAATTGCTGCCGGAATCGCGGCGCTTTGCCGACCCCGATCTGAAGCCCGTTGACGACGCGGGGGAAATCGACGACGCGGCCCTGCGTCGCGCGCGCCACGCGATCGGCCCCGCCGCCAGTGCACTCGACGACGACGCCTTCGGCGACTGGTTCGGCGGTTTCATCACCCGCTACCGCGCGGCGCAGATTCCGGTTCCCAGCAGGCGTGGCATCGATCGCACGGCGCTGGCGAAACGCCTTCCCCACGCCGTGCTCGAACGCGATCCGTGGAGCCGGTTTGCGTGGCGCCACCGTGGTCGGGACGCACGCCTGTACGCCGCCGGCACGGCCTTCGACGCACCGCCCGGCTGGGCGCGTGAACTGGCATCGGGCGCGCGGGAATTCGATGGTGCCCGCCTCGCCGGATTGCCGCAGCAGCCACGTGGCATCACCCTGCTCGCATCCCTGATCGACGCGGGCCAC
>DATEKI010000275.1:0-6794 GCA_035277545.1 Rhodanobacteraceae bacterium
TTCTTCGCACGCTTGGTCTTGCTGGCGCGCGCGGTCTTGGCCATCACGGCCTTCTTCGCGGTGCGCTTGCGCGCGGTCTTCTTGGCAGCGCGTTTGCGTGCCGGCTTCCTGGCCGATTTCTTCGCGGCCTTCCGCACCGTCTTGCGTGCGGTCTTGCGTGCCGTGGCGGTCTTCGCCTTGGCGGACTTGCGTGCACCCTTCTTGGCCGCCTTCTTGGCGGGTTTCTTCGCAGCTTTCTTGGTAGCCATGGTTCGTCTCAGCTCCTCATCAGTTGGCAGTGGTTGCCCAGTGAACGCATGCAGAAACGCCTCGCACAAAAGATCACTGTTCGTGGCGTGCCGCAGGTTGGACACTTGACGACGCGTACGCTCGTCGGAAAGCAGCCGGAGTACATGCAGCGGAATCGAGACGGTGATCTTCCGAACCTTCTCGGACTTGGAACCGTGCTCGATGTACGGCTTTATGTACTTGGCAGTCGGCATGTTTCCGTCTTGCGACATGTCGTCGGGCGGAAAGCTAGCCCCACGCAAACATGGTGTCAATCAATTTTTTGCGGCAAATGAAGCCCTTGCGATCGCCACATCCTGCGTTCCGCGGCGGCCGACCCGCGCTCCGCACACGGAGCCGGTTGCAGCAAAGGATGTATAGACGTCCAAACGCAATTGCATCCATGCAGATGCACGTTCGCGGAAACCCGCATGGATACTGGCCTGCAGGCGACACTCGCGCCGCAACAACGCGCCTCGCGGATGAAAGCGCGGCGCATCGTGATGAAGGGCTTCGGCGCGTGGCGCGCGCATCGAATCAGGCTGAATGATGGACAAACCGGCGGGCGAAATTTTTTTCGCGCGGCACGCCATTTCGCGCCGAATGCGTCGATCGAGAGGCATCGACGACGTCATTCGCGCCGCCGACCCGACACATCAATGCTCGTCGTTCTCGATCAGTTCCGCGTAGTCATCCGGACTGAGCAACGCATCCACTTCGTCCGGATCGGAGAGCTTGACCACGAACAGCCAGCCATCGCCGAACGCATCCTCGTTGATGGTTTCCGGTTTGTCCGCGAGGGCTTCGTTGACGGCGACGACCTCACCACTGACCGGCGCATAGACGTCGGACGCGGCCTTCACCGATTCGACCACCGCGCAACCGGCGCCGGCTTCGACCTTGTCGCCGACCTTGGGCAACTCGACGTAGACCAGGTCGCCCAGCAAACCCTGGGCGTGATCGGAAATGCCGACACGCGCGCGCCCGTCCTCCTCGACCCGCACCCATTCGTGCGACTTCTGGAATTTGAGGTCACCGGGAATCTCGCTCATGACACGTGTCCTTGGTTGGCCGGGAGACCCGTGATTCTAGCCACGTCCACGGGCCCGGAAAAAGATGTTCGTCGAATGGCAACGGGAATGCAGCCGGTCAGATCCCTTCGCAGCTTCGGCCGTCGCGGACGAACGGGTACTTCACCGCCCGCAATGGCAGCTCACGGCCGCGGATGTCCACGCGCAGATCGTCGCGCGCCCCGGCCGGTACCCGCGCGAACCCGATCGCCTTGCCCAGCGTCGGGGAAAAGATGCCGGACAGGATCTCGCCGTCGCCCCGGCCGGTGACGACCCGCTGGCCGTGCCGGAGCACGCCCTTGTCGTCCATCACCACGCCGATCAGTTCACGGGGCACACCTTCGGCTTTCTGCCTTTCCAGCGCGGCACGGCCGATGAAGTCGCGGCCACGGAGCTCCGGGCCATGGACGGCGCTTTCCAGCGACACCGTCCAGGCGAGCCCCGCTTCCCAGGGCGTGATGCCTTCGTCCATGTCCTGGCCGTAGAGATTCATCCCGGCTTCGAGACGCAAGGTATCGCGTGCGCCCAGCCCGGCCGGATGCACGCCGGCCGCGGCCAGCGCATTCCACAGCGCGACCGCGTGCTGTTCGGGAACGATGATTTCGAAACCATCCTCGCCGGTGTAGCCGGTGCGCGCGACGAACAACAGCATGCCGTCCGGACCGCGCGCTTCGGCGGCGGCGAAGCGGCCGAGCTTCTCCACGCGCTCGCGATCCCTGGCATCGAGCAATGCCAGCACCTTGGCACGCGCGTTCGGCCCCTGCACCGCGATCATCGCGAGCTCGGGCCGCTCGGTGACGCGCACATCGAACGCCTTTGCCTGCTTCTCGATCCACGCGATGTCCTTGTCGCGGGTCGCCGCATTCACGACGACGCGAAACCAGTCCTCGGAGAGGAAATAGGTGATCAGGTCGTCGATCACGCCGCCACGCTCGTTGAGCATGCACGAGTACAGCGCCTTGCCAGGCTTCTTCAGCTTGTCGATGTCGTTGGCCAGCAGGTGCCGCAGGAAGTCGCGGCAGCGCGCGCCGCGGAGGTCCACCACGGTCATGTGCGAGACGTCGAACATGCCGGCGTCGCGGCGTACCGCGTGGTGCTCCTCGATCTGCGAACCGTAGTTGAGCGGCATGTCCCAGCCGCCGAAATCCACCATCTTCGCGCCCGCGGCGCGGTGGGTGGCGTTGAGGATGGTCTGCTTGGTCATGGGCTCGTTTCTCTTCAATAGCGGGCGGTCAATTGTCCACCGGTGCGGCCGGCGGCGTCGGCAGGCGCCCGAACATGCGCGGAACGCAGGCGTTCATCCTTGCCTGGCGATCTGCGTGTCGGGCATCCGCTGGAATGAGCGCGAATTATGGCGGCGAACGCTACACTTGCGCGCATGGATCGGTCACCGACGCCCGGTTTGGTGGAATGGCTGCCGCTGCCGGAAACCGGCGAGAACGTGCTGCGCTTTACCGGCGACTGGACGCTGCAGCACTTTTCCGCGCTCGAAGCGCAGCTCGATGCCCTCAAGCCCGCGCTCCCGGAATGCCCGGACGTGGACTTCAACGACGTCGGCCGCGTCGACACCTCGGGCGCCGGCCTGATCGCCGTGGCGCTGGGGCCCAAGGCCCTGAATTGGCTGGCAGCCCACGATCGCGACGTGCCGCGCGAGCTGCGCGCGCTGCTCGGCACCGTCAGCGACGCGGTCGCGGAAATCTACGCACACCGGCCCAAGCCACCACGCAACTTCGGCTTCGTGGACATGCTGGCCGATGTCGGCGACAGCGTCACGCACGTCGGCAGGCTTGGCGCCAAACTGCTGGCGTTCGTCGGCATGACGCTGGAAACCCAGGCGCGCGTCCTGCTTCGCCCCAGGCACTGGCGTGTCACCTCGCTGGTCGCGCACATGGAGCAGACCGGCCTGCACGCGGTGCCGATCGTGGCGTTGCTGTCGTTCCTGATCGGCGCGGTCATCGCATTCCTGGGCGCCACCGCGCTGCAGCGCTACGGCGCGACCGTGTTCACGGTGGACCTGGTTTCCTACGCCTTCCTGCGCGAACTGGGCGTGCTGCTGACCGCGATCATCCTCGCCGGCCGCACCGCCAGCGCCTTCACGGCGCAGATCGGCTCGATGAAGGTCGGGCAGGAAGTCGACGCGATGCGCACCATGGGCCTCGACCCGATGGAAATGCTCGTGCTGCCGCGCGTCATGGCCCTGATGATCGTGACGCCGCTGCTGACGTTCCTCGCGATCATCGCCGGCGTGGTCGGCGGCGCGCTGGTGTGCTGGTTCGCGCTGAACATCACGCCGACCATGTTCATCTCGGTATTCCAGACCGACACGCCGCTGCGCTACCTGTGGCTGGGCCTGGCCAAGGCGCCGATCTTCGCGTTCCTGATCGCGGTGATCGGCTGCCTGGAAGGCTTCAAGGTGCAGGGCAGCGCGCAATCGGTGGGCGAGCGCACCACGTCCAGCGTGGTGCAATCGATCTTCCTGGTGATCATGGTGGACGCGATCGCGGCGCTGTTCTTCATGGAGATGAACTGGTGAACGCCGCCGCACCGCGGGAAACCATCGTCGAGGTGCGCGGCCTGCGCAGCCAGTTCGGCGAACAGGTCGTTCACGAGAATCTCGACCTCGACGTCTATCGCGGCGAAATCCTCGGCGTGGTCGGCGGTTCGGGCACCGGCAAGTCGGTGCTGCTGCGGACGATCCTCGGCCTGCGCCGACCCGACGCCGGCAGCGTGAAATTGTTCGGCGAGGACCTGCACGACCTGCCGGAACACGAGCGCGTCGCGATCGAAAGCCGTTGCGGGGTGCTGTTCCAGAACGGCGCACTGTTCTCCTCGTTGACCGTCAGCGAGAACGTGCGGGTGCCGCTGATGGAGCACACCACTCTTTCGCTGCACGACGCGCTGCGCGTGGCGGCGCTGAAGATCGCGCTGGCGGACCTGACGCCCGAGGTGCGCCACAAGTATCCCTCCGAGCTTTCCGGCGGCATGGTCAAGCGTGCGGGGCTCGCCCGCGCGCTGGCGCTCGACCCGGACATCGTGTTCCTCGACGAACCGACGTCGGGGCTCGACCCGATCGCGGCGGCGGCGTTCGACCAGTTGATCCGTACCCTGCGCGACGCGCTGGGCCTGACGGTATTCATGATCACCCATGATCTCGATTCGCTGCACGCGATCTGCGACCGCGTGGCGGTGCTTGCGCACAAGCGCGTGATCGTGGCCGATTCGCTGGACAAGGTGGAACGCTTCGACGACCCCTGGATTCGCGATTATTTCCAGGGACCACGCGGCCGGGCGGCGCAGTCGATCCCGGCGATCGCATGAGGTAGTCATATGGAAACCAAGGCCCATCATGTCCTGATCGGCGCCTTCACCCTGGTGGTGGTGGTGGCGGTATTGCTGTTCGCGCTGTGGCTGGGCAAGACCAGCCTCAACCGGCAGTACAGCTACTACGACATCGTGTTCACCGAAGCCGTGACCGGCCTGTCCAAGGGCAGCCCGGTGCAATACAACGGCATCCAGATCGGCGAAGTCAGCCAGTTGAAGCTGGACCCGAAGGATCCACGCAAGGTACTGGCGCGCATCCAGGTCGCCGCGGACACGCCGATCAAGGTGGACACGCGCGCCAAGCTCGGCCTGCTGGGCCTGACCGGTGTCGCGTTCGTGCAATTGAGCGGTGGCGCACCGACCAGCAAGCCGCTGATGCCGACGCCCGACGATCCGGTGCCGGTCATCAAGTCCGAAACATCCGCGCTCTCCGCGCTGCTTGCCTCCGGCAGCGACGTGGTCACCTCGATCAATGGCATCCTCGATCGCCTGAGCCAGATCATGTCGCAACAGAACGTCGCACGCATCAACAACACGCTGGAAAACATCAACCAGACCACCAGCGCGCTGGCATCCGAACGCGACGACCTGCGCGAGCTGATCAAGCAGGCCGCGGCTGCATCGAAGGAACTCAACCAGACGCTCGCCGGCGCCAACAAGCTGGTCAACGGCCCGGGCCGCGAAACGCTGGACCGCGCGGCCGCCGCGATGGCGTCGCTGCAGCAGACCACGCAGACGCTCAACAAGCTGCTCGAAGACAACCAGGGCTCGCTGCAATCCGGGTTGCGCGGCGTCGATCAGATCGGACCCGCGCTGCGCGAGCTGCGTTCGACCCTGCGCGACATCCACCAGCTGACCGGCAAGCTGCAAGCCAATCCTGCCGGCTACCTGTTCGGCCGCGAACAACCTTCCGAGTTCACGCCGAAACACTGAAGGAGACCAGCATGACCGTGCCGAAGTTGTTCTCCCCCGCGCGCCTGCTGATCGCCTCGTGCGCCGCCACCTCCCTGCTGGCCGCCTGTTCGGTACTGCCCAAGCGCGAACCCGTACAGATCTGGCAACCGGAAGAAACCGCCATCGCTGCACCCGCGGCGGCAGCGGGTTTCAGCCTGCGCGTGGATGCTCCCAACACCACCGGCCCGCTCGATGGGACCGGCATCGTGGTGATGCCCGAGCCCGGTCAGGTCAGCACCTACAAGGGTGCGCGCTGGAGCGAATCCCCAGCGCTGTTGATCCGGCACCGGCTGGTCGACGCGTTCATGGCGGCGAAATTGCCGGCCGTCACCACCGACGACGATCACTTCGCGTCCGACTACAGCTTGAGCGGCAACCTGCGTGCGTTCCAGTCCGAGTACCGGAACGGATCACCGGTGGTGGTCGTGCGCTTCGACGCGCAACTGCGGCGCGGCGGCGCACGCAACCTGCTCGCGACCCGCAGTTTCGTGGTCACGCAGAATCCGGCCGGCGTGGATGTGCCGCAAATCGTCGCCGCGTTCGGCGCGGCCGATGACGCGCTCGCGCAACAAGTGGTCGCGTGGACGCTCGACGTGGCGAGCCGCGATCAGGCGGAGCATCCTGTCGGCGAAGACGACAAGCCCTCACGGAGACGCTGACACACGGAAAGCGGTTTCGCTCGCCTGCGGCGAGCGAGTGACTTTCTCTTGCGTGGCCAAGAGAAAAGTCACCAAAGAGAAGGCCACCCCGCGAACCCGTCCCGAGCACATCCATGTGCTCAGGATGCGCGAGTGACCGCCGGGGTTCGCCGAAGGCACATCCTTGTGCCTGCGGCGAACTGGCGCACCTCCTGTGCGCCATCCGTCGGACCTTTCCGTCGTCCGCTCGCCGTGTTCGAGGGGCCCCAGTTGGCGCGCGTCGTGCGCGCACTGAAGACAAAGCAGTGTGCTAGATCTCGCTGCGAACGAGGCCAGGATGGCCGTGATCGAAGCAAAGCTTTCTTGGGGCCCCTGTGCTGCGGTGGGGGCCGGACGATCAGGCCCGCAGGGCGGAGCGAAGCGAACGCGCGCGAAGCGCGAGCGCAAGGGATTGCGCCCACTTGCCGCCGCGCCAAGGATGGCGCGTCGACAAGCCCGGCCGGACCGCACGGATTTTTCGTCCATGGATGGACGAAAAACGCAG